>NZ_CAXTAZ010000009.1:0-117209 GCF_964242715.1 uncultured Enterovirga sp. | reverse complement strand
ACACCCGAGTTGCGCTCGCCTCACTGACCATGCCGCGGCAGCTGCCGTGTCGAGGCGGCCAACGTCCGGAGTCGGGTAGGAATCTTGAGTTCGCTGTTGGCGCGACTAGGAAGCGGACCGCCAACGGTCAGCTCCGTCCGAGTCGGGTGGAAAGCGGACATGAGCGTTCCGAAGCTCCCGCTTCCGCTTCGCTCCCATCCGCGACGTACAATCGACCATCATTGATGCTCTGAAGCGGACATTCCGTTCAGGTGCTTCGAGGGCGCGCTCGCGCTACGGCCCGAGATCGCTCGGATCGTCGTCGCGCCCGGTGGCACCCTTCAGAAACCTGGAATACGCTGCGACTTGTCCGCTCGATGAGGCTGACAGCTGCTCGGGCTAGGGCATGTGAGATCAGCAAGGGTCACCCAGGGCAGCCGTCCGCTTCTCGTGTCGGGGATTCCCGCGCCTCAAGACCAGGTTCGGCAAGCGACCTTCCTGATTGCTGGCCTGCTCCTCGTACTCGTGATCGCTGCGCCGTTCGCGCGCGAGCCTCTCGCGAATACGGAGGTGCTGCTGCCCGCCTACGCGGCTGCGATCTTCGTGAACGAGTTGATCACCTCTGCGCTTCTGCTGGCTCTCTTCTCCGTCGAGCGGTCGCGTGCCGTGCTCGTCCTCGCGGCTGGATATTTGTTCTCAGCGTTGACGGTGATCCCATGGGCGTTGACGTTTCCCGGCGTCTTCCCTGCCTGGGGAGTCAGCGAGGGGCTCCAAACCACGGCTGCGATCGCGGCGCTCCGACGCCTCGGCTACCCGCTCTTTGTGCTCGCCTATGCTCTGCTGAGAGATCGGGAGCCCCTGCGTGGCTCGGCTCGGTGGACCATCGCCGGCACGGTGACCGGGGTTGCCACACTCGCTTTCGGAGTGACATGGCTCATCATCATCGGTGACAATTTGCTGCCGACGCTGATGAAAGATGCGAGAAACGCCGCTGCGGTCTGGTACTTTGTTCCACCAGTGGCGATTCTGTTCTACGCTACTGGAGCGATACTCCTATTTGCGCGCCGGCGATCAATCCTCGATCTCTGGCTCGTCGTCGTCCTGTTCACATTGCTGATCGAGATCGTCCTACTATCGTATGTCAGCGCCGGGATGCGGCTGAGCGTCGGTTGGTGGGCGGGGCGGCTGTGCGGACTGGTGTCCGCGAGCGTCGTCCTACTTGTCCTAGTTTTGGAAACGACGACCCTTTATGCCCGGCTTGCCCATTTGGCCTTTGCCGAGCGTCGGTCGCGAGCCAACCGCCTAACGGCCATGGAGGCTTTGTCCGCGTCGATCGCGCACGAGGTTAAGCAGCCGCTCGCCAGCATGGTCACCAACGCCGATGCCGGATTGCGGTGGCTTGCCAAAGACAGTCCGCAGCCGGAGGAGGCCAAAGCCGCTTTCCGGCGCATCGTCCGCGACGGTCATCGCGCCAGCAAGGTGATCGACAGCATTCGGACGATGTTCACGAAAGGGGCTCAGGAGCGTGTTCCGCTGAACCTGAACTCCCGGATCGAAGAGGTGGTCGAGGCCAGCGAGGGCGAACTCAGGCTTGCGGGGATCTTGCTGGAAGCCGATCTGGAAGCGGACCTGCCGCCTGTCATCGGGAACCCCGTGCAACTTCATCAGGTCGTCTCGAACCTGGTGGACAATGCCATCGAGGCTATGAGACCCGTCACGGGGCGGCGGCGGGTGCTGCGAGTGACGTCCAAGAGACACGACAGCGGCGAGATCCTGGTCTCGATCGAGGACACAGGAACAGGGCTGGACCCGGCGCATGAGGACGATATCTTCGCGCCATTCTTCACGACGAAGCCCGACGGGATGGGGATGGGCTTGATGTTCTGCCGCTCGGCCGTCGAGGCGCATGGCGGTCGCCTGTGGACTGCGGCGAACGTCCCGCACGGGGCGTGCTTTCGGTTTTCCCTGCCGGAAGCGGGAAAACCGATCTGATGAGCGGCGAGGCACCCCTGGTCTTCGTAGTCGATGACGACCCGTCTGTTCGCGAGTCCCTGGACAGCCTCCTTCGCTCTGTGGGCCTCGCGGTCCACGCCTTCGAAACGACGCAAGCCTTCCTCGCATCGGACCGGCGAGATGTGCCGAACTGCCTCATCCTCGATGTGAGGCTGCCGGGATCGAGCGGGCTCGAGTTCCAACGTCGGCTGGCACTGTCGGACAGCCCGCCTCCCATCATCTTCATCACCGCCCACGGCGACGTACCCATGTCAGTGGCCGCGATGAAGGCGGGCGCCGTAGAGTTCCTGACGAAACCGTTCCGTGATCAGGATCTGCTGGATGCTGTTCACCGGGCCATAGAACTCGACCGCAAGCGCCGCGCGGAAGCGGACGTGGTCGCGGTGTTGCGGGACCGCTTCGCTGCCCTGACGGCACGCGAGAGGGAGATCCTGACGCTCGTCGCCGATGGCCGGATGAACAAGCAGATCGCCGGCGACCTGAACCTGAGTGAGGTAACGGTCAAGGTTCACCGAGCGCAGGTCATGCAGAAGCTCCAGGCACGGTCGCTGGCCGATCTTGTCCGGATCGCCGACCGGTTGGCCGCCGATACCACAAGGCGTTAGTTCGCCGACACGAAAGCATAGTTGTCCTCACCGCCTGCTACCCCGATTCTGGGCTGAAACCGGCTTCTCCAGCGCCCGGCGGGTCGCCCGGCATCGTTGTCACAGGAACGGAATGGGCGGCATGTCCGCGGACGAGGTCATCGCCGTTGTCGACGATGACGAGGCGGCCCGCGAGTCCATCATGGACCTCCTCAGGGCGCTTGGTTTCGTGGCCGCGGGCTTCCGTGACGCCTCCGAGTTCCTCGGATCTGGCGATCTGACGCGGGTTTCGTGCGTCATCGCGGATTTCAGGTTGCCCGGAATGAGCGGCCTCGATCTGTGCGCCCGCATCAATGCGTCGGCTCGGGCCATCCCGACCGTTCTCGTCACAGCCTATCCAGACGAGACGACGCGCGCGCGAGCGCTGCAGGCGGGAGTGTGCTGCTACTTGTCAAAACCCCTAGACCCGGAACGGTTGCTAGCGTGTTTGGCTTCGGCCTTCTCCACGCGGGCAGACGGCGCGACTCAGCTCCAACGACCTACCGTTCGGGGCGACGATCCAACAGTATAGTGGCCGTGATCCTCCCGGGCTCGCTACTCATCACGGCGACAACATTGGAGAGTTCGCTGGCGCGGGTGTTGGCGGCCCGGAGAGTGGGCTCTGCAGCGATGCAATCGTCTCATCACTCACCGCTTAGCGGCGCAGGAGATCACGGCCTTGCCTTTCATCCAACGCGACGACGTCGACATCTACTACAAGGACTGGGGTCCGAAAGACGGCCGGCCGATCGTGTTTCACCATGGGTGGCCCCTCTCGTCCGACGACTGGGACACGCAGATGCTCTTCTTCCTCCAAAAGGGCTTTCGCGTCGTCGCCCATGATCGACGCGGCCACGGTCGCTCTGCTCAAGTCAGCGACGGCCACGATATGGATCACTACGCGGCCGACGCGTTCGCAGTGGTCGAACATCTCGACTTGAGGAACGCCGTCCACATCGGCCACTCGACGGGCGGCGGCGAAGTCGCCCGTTATGTCGCGAAACACGGCCAGCCGAGCGGCCGCGTCGATAAGGCAGTGCTGGTCAGCGCGATTCCGCCGCTAATGCTTAAGACTACGAACAATCCAGAAGGCGTGCCCATCGAGGTATTCGAAAGCTTTCGCAAGGGGGTAGCCGACAATCGAGCGCAGCTCTACCTCGACGTGGCATCGGGTCCCTTCTACGGCTTCAACCGCGAGGGTGCCAGGGTCGATCAGGGCGTCATCCAGAACTGGTGGCGACAGGGCATGACGGGCGGCGCCAAAGCTCACTACGACGGGATCAAGGCTTTTTCGGAGATTGACCAGACCGAGGATCTGCGAACGATCACAGTGCCAACGCTGGTGATGCACGGCGACGATGATCAAATCGTGCCTATCGCGAACGCCGCGCTGAAGTCGGTCAAGCTGCTGAAGAACGGCACGCTCAAGGTCTACAAAGGTTATCCGCACGGGATGCTCACCACCCATGCAGACGTGATCAACCCGGACTTGCTCACTTTTCTGCAATCCTGAACCAGGATCCAAGGGTTGCGGCTTTCCAGCCGCGGTCCGCTGGACGTCTACCGCATCTCCCGGGCGCCTCTCGGTCGAAGCGCTCCTCATCCAACCACAGGAGCCCACGATGTCTGATCCCAAGCTCGAGCAACTTTCGCCGCAGAACTGCCAAGTGATCTTCATCGACCAGCAGCCGCAGATGGCCTTCGGAGTGCAGTCGATCGACCGTCAGGTCTTGAAGAACAACGTGGTCGCGCTCGCCAAGGCCGCGAAGGTGTTCGGTGTTCCCGCCACGATCACCACGGTCGAGACGCTGAGCTTCTCGGGCCATACCTATCCCGAACTACTCGCAGTTTTCCCGGATCAGCCCATCCTCGAACGGACCTCGATGAACTCATGGGACGACCAGAAGGTGCGCGACGCGCTCGCGAAAGCCGGGCGCAAGAAGGTGGTCGTGTCGGGACTCTGGACCGAGGTCTGCAACAACTCGTTCGCGCTGTCGGCGATGCTGGAGGGCGGTTACGAGATCTACATGGTCGAGGACGCCTCGGGCGGGACGAGCAAGGCCGCGCACGACTATTCTATGCTTCGCATGATTCAGGCCGGGATCGTGCCCGTCAGCTGGCAGCAGGTCATGCTCGAATGGCAGCGCGACTGGGCCCACAAGGGGACGTACGACGCCGTGAT
This sequence comes from uncultured Enterovirga sp., assembly GCF_964242715.1. NCBI lineage: Bacteria > Pseudomonadati > Pseudomonadota > Alphaproteobacteria > Hyphomicrobiales > Methylobacteriaceae > Enterovirga > uncultured Enterovirga sp. The sequence continues at coordinate 112,412 of NZ_CAXTAZ010000009.1, read as the reverse complement.
GGCCATCGTGCGGGAGCATTCGGGCGCATACGGCATGGGCGTCGACTACGCCTACACCATTGTTCATGGGGCGGCAGAGCGCGCCTCGCACGGGCCAAGGCTGGAGCCGGTACACGCCGAACCCGTCTCCCGCGAGCCGAAGCTGGAGGCGGTCGCCGCCGAGTAAACGCCACCGTCGCGCAACCGCAGCGCCGCTTACGCATAGGAGTAGGGCGTGGCCGATCTCAGGCCCCATCTGATGGCGCTGAGCGTCGGGCTGCTCTTGGGCGTCATCTACGCGCTGCTCAACGTTCGATCGCCGGCGCCGCCGGCCATCGCGCTGGTGGGACTCGCGGAGATCCTACTCGGTGAGCAGGTCGTGCCTCTCGCCAGGCGCATCGCCGAGACCGGCCCGTCACAGACCGTCCATTCCGCCGGCGCAGCAATCCAGATTCGGTTCTGAAGGTCGAGATGCACGCAACATCGCCCGTGCGTCAGCGCAATGGCGCGCCCGGTGCAAACCGTCAGGTCGAGAGCTACGTCTTGGAGCAACATAGAAGCTGCTGCTTCGAAGGAAAGCCAGATGAGTGCGAATGGCATCCATCACGTGACGGCGATCGCCGGGCCGGCGCGCCGCAACCTCGATTTCTACACTCGGGTGCTCGGGCTGCGGCTCGTCAAGAAGACCGTCAACTTCGACGACCCCGAAACCTACCACCTCTACTACGGGGACGAGTTCGGGCGACCGGGGACAATCCTGACCTTCTTTCCGTGGGAGCATGTCGCGCCCGGGCGGATCGGGGTCGGCGAGACGTCCGAGACGGCATTCAAGGTGCCACTCTCCTCGATCGGCTGGTGGACGCACCGCTTCGTCGCCGAAGGGGTCGCACACGAGGCGCCGACCAAGGTATTCGGCGAGACCGTGCTGCCCTTCCGCGATCCCGATGGGATGCACCTTGCCCTGATCGGCGTCACCGATCCTCCCCGGCTCGCTTGGCCCGAAGGCGGCATCTCGGCCGAGCACGCGATTCTTGGCTTCCACGGCGTCACGCTCATGTTGCGCGATGTCGCCCCGACCGGCGCGATCCTATCGGACATATTCGGTTTTGCCGAGATTGGGCGCGAGGGCTCCCTCCTTCGTTTCGACAGCGGCGCGGCCCAGGGCGGGATCGTGCAATTGCGCGGGGTCGGCGACTTCCTCCAAGGCCGGCCGGGCGGCGGCTCGGTGCACCACGTCGCATTCCGGGCGGCGGACGACGCAGCACAAGCGGGCATGGTCGAGAGGTTGGCCGCTGGCCACGGCGTCGTCACGACGGAGCAGAAGGACCGCAGCTATTTCCGGTCCGTCTACTTTCGAGAGCCGGGGGGCGTGTTGTTCGAGATCGCGACCGACATCCCCGGTTTCTCAGTGGACGAGGCGCCGGACGCGCTTGGGCGCGCGTTGAAGCTGCCGCTGGGCCTCGAACCCCGCCGGGCTCAGATCAAAGCCGCCCTCCCGGAGATCGCGTGACCGACATCCCGAGACCCGAACCCCACGAGACTGCCATGAGCACCGCGACGGCCCTGTCCTATGTCCACCGCTTCGAGCCCGCCTCTCTTGCGGGACAGCCGGCGCTTCTGCTTCTGCACGGCACGGGGGGCGACGAACACGACCTTCTTGCGCTCGGGCGAGCCGTCGCGCCGGGAGCGGCGCTGATCTCGCCGCGCGGCCAGGTGCTGGAGAACGGGATGCCGCGGTTCTTCCGCCGGCTCACCGAAGGGGTGTTCGACGAGGCGGACGTTCGACGGCGTGCGCACGACCTGGCTGATTTCGTCCTGCAAGTGCGCGAAGCCTACGGGCTGTCGGCGCCGATCGCGGTCGGGTTCTCGAATGGGGCAAATATCGCCGCAGCCATTCTCCTGCTCCGGCCGGATGTGCTCGCCGGGGCGGCGTTGTTGCGCGCCATGGTCCCGCTCGCCGATCCGCCGAAGGCGGACCTGATCGGTAAGCCGGTCCTGATCCTGTCCGGCGCGGGCGACCCCATCGTGCCGGCCGACAACGCGCGCCGCCTCGCCACGCTGTTCAAGGCCTCTGGCGCGAACGTGGAACATCAAGTCATGGCTGGCGGACACGGCCTGTCGCAAGAGGACGTCTCGCGAGCAGCCACCTGGCTTCGCAAATCCTTGGTCAAGCGGTAACACGAAACTTGCGGCACTTCAGACCCGAAGATGGCTGTCGCGGGTCGACCCGAGGCTGGTGACCAGGGAGCTCGCCTGAGCGCCCGGAGATAAAGGCGGTAAAACTATGGGACAGCAAAGGCGTCGCCTACAGGACATCGAACCAGATCCGACCGATCCGTATATCCGGGACGCGCAAACCTTTCCCGTGTTGTCCGACAACATGGTGACGCGCCTGAATGCTTACGGAAAGGAGGAGCGACTCGAAGTCGGAGCCCTGTTGTTCAAGCGTGGTCAGCGCAGCGCGGACTTCTTTCTCGTCGTGAGCGGCACGATCGAGATTTTTGACATGGACAAGCAGGGCCGGACGCAGGCCATAACGGTCCATCGGTCTGGACAATTCACCGGAGAACTCGATCTCTTCAATGACCGTCAGATCCTCGTCTCGGCTCGGGCGGGCCTCGATACGATCGTCGTTCGGGTGAGGCGAGCCGACTTCAAGCGCCTTGTCACCGGCGAGCCAGACATCGGCGAAGTCATCATGCGCGCCTTCATCTTGAGACGTGTCGGGCTGGTCCGTCACGCGCAGGGCGGCGTGGTGCTGATCGGCCCAGGGCATAGCGGGGACACGCTCCGCCTTCAGCGCTTTCTCACGCGCAACGCCTATCCTCATCGGCTCCTCGACACCGACACGGACCCGTCCGCCGAAGGCCTGCTTTCCTGCTTTCAGCTGGCGCCCGACCAGCTGCCCGTGGTCATCTCCCCGGACGAGCGCGTGCTCTATAATCCCTCTTCGACAGGCCTCGCAGACGAGTTGGGGCTCACTGAAAACCTTGATCCGACTCGCGTCTACGACCTCATCGTCGTCGGGGCAGGGCCCGCGGGCCTCGCGGCGGCCGTGTATGGCGCCTCGGAGGGACTAGAAACTATTGTCGTCGAGGGCGTGGCACCTGGCGGGCAAGCTGCCACAAGTTCGAAGATCGAGAATTACCTCGGATTCCCGACTGGCATCTCAGGCCAGGCGCTAGCAGCACGCGCGCAGGTGCAGGCCCAGAAGTTTGGGGCTCGTCTCGCGATATCTCGCCACGCCGTGGCGCTCGACTGCGACAGGCTTCCCTACCGCATTACCCTCGACGACGGTCAGGAGGTGCAAGGCTGCACTGTCGTGATCGCGACAGGCGCTCGCTACCGCAAGCTCGACGTGCGGGATTACGCCAAGTACGAGGGCCAGGGCATCCACTATGCCGCGACCGCCATGGAAGCCCAACTCTGCTCCGACGAGAACGTGGTGGTGGTCGGCGGCGGCAACTCGGCCGGCCAAGCAGCGGTCTTCCTCTCGCGAACCGTCTCGCATGTCCATCTGCTTGTTCGGGCGAATGGGCTTGCGTCAACGATGTCGGACTACCTCGTGCGGCGGATCGAGTCGTCGCCCCGTGTCACGCTCCACGTGAGGAGCGAGATCACAGCCCTCGCTGGTGACAAGCTACTGAGGGAGGTCACGTGGACTCACCGCGACAGCGGACAGGACCAGACGCATCCAGTCGGCAACGTCTTCGTCATGGTAGGCGCGGAGCCTAACACAGGTTGGCTGGGCGGTTGCCTCGCGCTCGACCCAAAGGGCTTCGTGCACACCGGTCATGACGCGGAAGGACGTGCTCTCGCATCGCCGTTTGCAACCACCCGCCCCGGGGTCTTCGCTGTGGGCGATGTGCGATCCGGCTCTGTCAAGCGCGTTGCTTCGGGCGTCGGCGAAGGCTCGGTCGTGGTCGCGGCCATTCACCAATCTCTTCATCCGCCCGTCGCCTAACATGGCAGCGGGCGGATGCATCTCACCTCGAGCGATAGACTGGTCCAGTCAACTTATGGATTTAGGTTGGGCCGGTTCAGGAGCGATAGATGTTTAGTCCCGGCCATTGCTGGAGCGGGCTAATCATTGACCGCTCGGGTTCGGTCGTCCAGCGTTTGCAGATGAACTCATAGGGTGTGAGGCCCTTGAGCGTCTTCAATCTGAGCCCGAGTTGCAGGCCGAGACGAAGTCGGTGAGGTGGTGCCGAAGCTGGTCGTGGTCGTCGTAGTGGAAGCGCTTGACGGTCGCGTCCTTGATGGTGCGGTTCATCCGCTCGACCTGGCCGTTTGTCCAAGGGTGCTTTCGGTTTCGTGGTTCGATGATCGATCCCGGCCTTCGCGCATGCGAGCTCGAAGGCATGAGCGATCTGCGCAATACGGCTCAACGGCTCGGCCTCGACTGAGCTCGCGGCACTCGATCTGAGAAGACTGTGCTGTCCCGCTGCAACGCCGAGGGCGTCCGCTTTTCGGCAAAGAGCGAGAGTCAGCTCCTGGCGCACTCCGGAAGGTGCACTCAGGAGACGCCTGAACACTCGGCGAGGGTAAGTTCATTCTCAGCTGCCTTCGCGTCAACGAGCGGCTTTCGACCGAGTGGACAATCAGGCCACCCCTACCTTCCGTTGGCGCAACAGTCGTCGCGATGGCTGGCGCGTTCGCGTCGAAGCGCTTGGGCAGGACGCTCTGGAACGAGTTCATCGACGACGTCGAGGCTCGCCGAGCGTTCTCCGTCCGGCCGGCTCAGGCGTGGGCTTGAGCACGGCCGAGTTCGCGGCCGACTCCGGCTACACCGGCATCGTTCTCAATTCAGGCAACGCAGGTGCGATGACTTGCGTAAAGTCTCGATCGCCGGTTACGACGACAAGGTTGCGTTCGACCGCTTGCGCGGCGATCCACAGGTCGTTCTCGTCGATCTGGAGGTGCTGCCCGGTCACCCGGCCAGACCACCCCTCTACCCACCGCGGCACGCGACGTCGCACGTCCAATCGCTGCAGCGCCACGTTTGATCTAACGTACGCGAAGGCCTCGCCAGTGTAGCGGCCGATCTCCGCCAGAGGATGCTCCTCGGCGCGTTCCAGAGACGCCTCCATGTGGGCGAGCGGTCGAGGGAGCGAATCGGCCTCTGCGTCGCGGGCGCATTGAAGGGCGTCGAGGTATGCGCTCAACCGGCCCCCCGCGCCTGGATAGCCTTCTGGATGACCCGCCAGAGTCGCTCAGGAGTCGCCGGCATATCGAAGGCTTCGATGCCGAGTGGAAACAACGCGTCCAGAATCGCATTCACGACGGTCTGCGGCGCCCCGATGCAGCCCGCCTGGCCAGCCCCCTTCACGCCGAGCGGATTGGACGCGCTCGCCACCGGATTGAAGCGGATGTCGAAATTCGGGAGGTCGGCCGCGCGCGGCAGGCCGTAATCCATGAAGGAGGCGGTGAGAAGCTGGCCGGAGCCCGCTTCGTAGACGGTCCGCTCGTGGATCGCCTGCCCGATCCCCTGGGCCAGCCCACCCTGAACCTGGCCGATCGTCAGCACGGGATTGATGAGCGTCCCGTAATCGTCGACGGCGACATAGCGGGCAAGGACGATGTCCCCTGTTTCGGGATCGATCTCGACCTCGGCGACGTGGCAGCCGTTCGGAAAGGTGACGAGATCTAGCGGGTTGTCGGCCTCTCCGCCGAGGCCGACGCCATCGCCCTCCGACAATTGCTCCGGGTCGGCGGCTGCCTCTGCCACCGTTGCCAGGGATACGCTTCGGCCGTCGCTCGTGGTGAAACGTCCCTTCGCGAAGGACAGCCCTTCCCCGGAGGTCTGAAGCAGCTGTGCGGCGGCGCTGCGCGCTGTCGCGACCATTGCCGAGACAAGCGCCGAGCCGCCCTGATGCAGCGATCGCGCCCCCCCGTGACCGGCGCCTTTCGGAATCTTGCGGGTATCCGCCTGGACATACCGAAAACGCTCGACCGGGAGGCCGAGACGATCGGCTGCGATCTGCGGGAAGCTGGTTTCGTGCCCTTGGCCGTTCGATTGGGTGCCGAGCAGGATTGTGACGGTGCCGTCCCGTTCGAACTGCACCCGTGCCCACTCGCCCGGCTGGCCACGCGCCGTTTCGAGGAAGCAGGCGAGGGCGAGCCCGCGAAGGCGCCCTCGGTTCCTGGCCTCGGCCCGACGTGCCTCGAAGCCGTCGAACTCCGCGGCGGCCAGGGCCGCGTCGAGGCTCCCACCAAACGCGCCTTTCTCGATGAGCATTCCAAGCGCGCTGCGATGGGGGAAGTGCGAGATGATGTTGCGTCGCCGAAGCTCGAGGGGCGTCACGCCGGTTCGCCGCGCCGCGAGGTCGACGAGGCGCTCGATGACGTAATTCGCCTCCGGTTTCCCGGCTCCGCGATAGGCGTCGACCGGGACGGTGTTCGTGAACACCCCGCGGACATCCATTGCCACGGCGGGAATATCGTACACGCCCGCCATGGCGGAGGAGGCGGAGTTCGTCGGGATGGCGGGCCCGAGTGCGGACAGGTAGGCGCCCATGTCGGCCACGGTCGAGACATCGAGGGCGAGGAAGCGGCCCTCGCGATCTAAGCCCAGGCGGGCGACGGTGTGGTTGCTCCGTCCCTGGGCCGAGCTCAGGAAGTCCTCGCTGCGATCCGAAATCCACCGCACGGGCCGGCCCAGTTTTCGGGCTGCGAACAGGACCAAGACCAATTCCGGATACAGGATGTTCTTGGCCCCGAACCCTCCGCCCACGTCGGGTGCGACGAGGTGGACCCGATCGAGCGGCACCTTGAACACGTCCTCGGCGAGTTGCCGGCGGATATCGTGGACCGCCTGTCCGGACAGGACGAGGTCGAAGCACGCTTCCGCCGCATCGTAGCGGCCGATGGCGGCGCGCGGCTCGAGCGGCGCCACGACCACACGGTTGTTCTCGAGCGCGAGCTCGACGATCGTGGTTGCATCTGCGAAGGCCGCCGCCACGGCGACAGGATCTCCCTTCCGGAACCTGAAGGCGAGGTTGCCCGGCGCGTCGTTCCAGACCAGGGGCGCAGCCGGGTCGAGTGCCCCGACGGGATCTACGACGGCCGGCAGATCCTCGTATTCGACGACGGCCGCTTCCGCGGCAACCCGGGCGGCTTCCGCGCTGTCGGCGACCACGAAGGCGACGGGATCGCCGACATGCCGAACGCGGCCCGCAGCGAGCGCGGGACGCGGCGGGACGTGCAAGCGCGACACGGTCGCGACCTGGACGTTGCAGGGAAGCGGGCCGATGCCGTCGGCATCAAGGTCCGCTTGCGTAAACACGGCCCGTACCTCTGACGCGGCCAGAGCTGCCGAAAGGTCGAGCCTCGCGATCCTGGCATGCGCGACGGGAGAGCGCAGAACGCACCCGAACAGTTGCCCCGGCTCGACGAGGTCGTCGACGAAGCGCCCGGCTCCGGTCAGGAACCGGAGATCCTCGACGCGCCGCCGCGAGCGGCCGGTTTCCGGCCCGTCCATCAGGAACTCACCATGATCTGCACTCTGTCGGCCGCAGGCGAGCCCCGTCCCCCCTCTTCGTGAGAGGCTGGCCGAGAACTCTCTCCCTCCTCATCCTGAGGTGCCTCGCGCAGCGAGGCCTCGAAGGACGCAGGGCGCCTGTGCGTGCTTCGAGGCCGGCCAAAGGCCGGCACCTCAGCGTGAGGATGGGGGACCTTCCTAGTCTCGGCCGGACTCTGAGGTGCGGGCACTGCCCGGACTCGAAGGACGCACGACCGTGCAGGCGTGCGTCGAGGGCCGGCGAGATCGGCCATCGGGGCACGAGGACGGTGCGGATATGAAGGACCAAAGCCGGGTTATCAGGAGGCAGCGGCGGCCTCCTGCCGGGCCTGGCCGAGGTAAAGTTCGGCCGCACGCCCATCGGTGAGCAGCGTCGCCGCCTCACTGGCCATGACAACCTTGCCACCATCGAGAATGCAGCCGCGATCGGAGATCGCGAGAGCCTGACGGGCCCGCTGCTCCACGAGGAGAACGGCGACGCCGAGACGCGGAAGATCCCGGATCAGCTCGAAGGCCGCGGAAACGCGGGCGGGGGACAGGGCCGCGGTCGGCTCGTCCATAATCAGCAGCGCGGGCCGCGGCATCAGCGCCCGCGCCACGGCGAGCTGCTGGCGCTCCCCGCCGGACAGGCTTCCCGCCCGCTGCCCCAGTCTGGGGGCAAGCGCCGGGAAGGTGGCGAGCAGCTCGGCCATCCTGGCCTTCCGGTCGCGCGCGCCCGAGACGACCTGGAGGTTCTCCGCGACGGTCAGCGACGGGAAAACGTTCGCGACCTGCGGCACGAAGCCGATGCCCAGTTGAACGCAGGCCTCCGTCCTGCGCCCGACGAGGTCAGCGCCCCGGAAGGCGATCCTTCCCCGGAGACGGGGCAGAAGGCCGACGATCGCCTTTGCGAGCGTCGACTTGCCGGCCCCGTTTGTGCCCGCGACCGTCACGATCTCCGCGGGACGGACCTCCAGGTCGATCCCGTTCAGGATATCGGAATCGCCGTAGCCGCCATGGAGGTCCGAAATTTCGAGCAGGGCCGTCACGCCGGGCCTCCGCCGAGATAGGCTTCGCGCACCCGCTCGTCGGCCAGCACCTTGGCCGGACTCCCGTCGGCAATGACGACGCCGCGGTCAAGGACTGCCATACGGGGAACGAGCCGCGCCAGCGCCTCCAGGTTATGCTCGATAACGAAGAGGCCGATGCCGCTCTCGGCCAGGGCCTGAAGGCGGTCGATGATTTGCTCAACGAGCACGGGGTTTACGCCCGCGAAGGGCTCGTCGAGCAGGATCATCGTGGGTCGGGCCATCAGGGCGCGGCCGAGTTCGAGCAGCTTCTTCTGGCCGCCGGACAGGCGCCCCGCCGGAACGTCGGCCACATGCGCGAGGCGGAGAAAGGCGAGGCGCTCGTCGGCCTCCTGCCCCACCCGCCTCTCGTCGCGTGCTACGAGGCCTGGGCGGAAGAAGAGGTTCAGAAGCCCCTCCCCGGCCTGGTCGGGCGCGGCCGCCATGAGGTTCTCGCGGACGGTCAGGTTGGTGAACTCGCGCGGGACCTGGAACGTGCGGATCAGGCCCTTGCGGGCGCGCTGCGAGGCGGAGGTCCGTCCCAGGCTCTCGCCACGATAGGCGATTTGCCCGCTATCCGGAGATTGGTGGCCGGTGACTAGCGCGAACAGCGTCGACTTGCCGGCCCCGTTCGGGCCGATCAGGCCGAAGACGCCGCCTTCCGGCACGCTCAGGGACACGTCCGTCAAAACGCGCAGCCCGTCGAAGCTCTTGCTGACCGATGCGAGTTCCAGCGTCATTTGCGGTCGGTCGAGTAGTCGCCCATGAGACCCGTCGGCCGGTAGATCATCAGCAGGATCAGGGCGAGCCCGACGAGGCCGAGACGGAGCGAGGCCATCTCGACCTCGGACACGGCCGGAAACACGTCCCGGACGAAGCGCGATCCTTCGAGCAGGATTAGCAGGAGCGCGGTGCCCACGATCGCGCCGGAGACCCGACCGACGCCGCCGAGCACGACCGCGACCCAGACGTAGAAGGTCACGATGGGGGCGAACTGATCGGGCGCCACGAAGCCGATATAATGCCCGTAAAGCGCGCCCGCGAAACCCACGACGATGCTTCCGACCACGAACACCTTCACCTTGAACATCGCCGGATCCTTGCCGATCGAGGCGACGGCGGGCTCGTTGTCACGGATTGCCTCGATGATGCGGCCAAAGGGCGAACGCGCAATCCGTTGGACAACGATCGCGGTCACGAGGGCCGCGGCTGCCGCGAGCGCAAGCGTCAGGAGTTGCGCGCCTCGGCCGGGCGCCCAACCCTGAAAAAGGCGCGGCACGCCGGCCAGGCCCCGCACGCCTCCCGTGAGCCAGACTTCGCTCGAGGCCGCGATCCGAACCGTTTCGGAGAAGCCCAAGGTAATGATTGCGAAGTAATCGTCGCGTAGGCGCAAGGAGACGAGCCCGAGCGGAACGGCAACGGCGCCCGCCAGCAGGGACGCGCAGAAGAAGGTGACCGGCAGCGGCCAGCCCCCCAGCTGGGTCAGAAGCGCGCTCGCATAGGCGCCGACGGCGAAGAACCCCACGACTCCGAAATTGATCAGCCCCGCAAGGCCGAACTGGAGGGTGAGACCCAGCGCCATGAGGACGTATATCAGGGCCACGATCCCGATTGCGACGGCGTACGCTTCCATTTCAAGCGCAGCTCACGTGAAGCGCTCCCGCACGGGGCTCAGCGGACAAGCTCCCGTTTTCCGAAAAGTCCGTTCGGCCGGACGAGAAGCACGGCCAGGATGACGAAGAACGCGAGGGTGATCTTGTAGGAAAAGCCGAGGATGGGCGTGGAGATCTCCTGCACGATCCCGAGCACCACGCCCGCCACCACGGCGCCGACCGGCGATCCGAGGCCGCCCAGGATCGCGGCGGCGAAGGACGGCAGGAGCGTCTCCCACCCGATCTCGGGAATGATCACGGCCTTGAGCCCAAGCGCCACGCCCGAAACCGCGGACAGACATCCCACGAGCGCCCACAAGGCGATCATCACGCGTTGCGCCTTGATCCCGGAGAGCCGCGCCAGATCGATGCTGTCGGCGACGGCGCGCATCTCGCGACCGATTGCCGTGAACCTCAGGATCCCGAAGGCGACGGCCAAAGCCGCGACCGTCATGAGGAACACCTGCATGTCCACGACACCGATCCTCACGTCGCCGAAAATATAGGGGCGGGTGAGTGGAACGGGGTAGACGTTCTGCCCGTGTCCGAACGTGAAGCCGACCACCGACCTGATCAGAAAGGCGACGCCGATCGAGCAGACCAGAAAGGCGATCGACGGCCGGCCTTCCAGCCGCTGATAGACAGCAAGATGCAGGCAGGCGCCGACGAGCGCGGTGGCCACCAGTGCCGCCCCGACCCCGAAGGTCATCGAGCCGCTCGTGGACGCCCCGACCAGCGCCGCATAGGCGCCGAGCGTCGCCATGTCCCCGGCCGCCACGTTGGCGAAACGCGCCAGGCCGAAGACGAGCGTGATCCCAAGCGCGCCGAGGCTGATGATCAGCCCCGTCACGACGCCGTTTATGGCGAGTTGCGCGAAGGAGGAGAGATCCACGAAAAACCGAACGTTGGTAAGCGTCTCGGGCGAACCGATCAGGCAGGGCGGCCGACGAGATACTTTCGCACGAAGCGTCCCTTTTCGACGGCCTGGAGAGCATAGCCGCTGACCACGTCGTTCCTGTCGTCGAAATCGACCGCCGACGAGGCGCCTTCGTAGTTGATCCGCTCGCCGCGCCGCAGCAGGTCTCGACCTTCGGCAAACGATCCGACTTTGGTGCCCTCCGGTCCCGTGACAAGCTTGATGTTGCGCGCGAGGTCCGCTCCGTCCGCGCCTTTTCCGGCTTCGAGCGCGAGCGCGATGACGTTGATCGCATCCCAGTTCATGGCCGCGTCCTTGTTCGTCTCGCCAGGCACGCCCATCACGCGACGGTACATCTCGTCGAAGGTCCGCCAGGCGGGCGCCGTCTCGTTCGCGACCGTGGTGATCGACAGGAGGCCTTCCGAGGGCTCGTTGCCGATGGCCTTCACGAGGTCGCTGTTGATCGCCCAGCTCGGCGCGAGCCACTTGTTGGTCGCCCCGCTCTGGAACCAGTCCTTCATGATGATGGTGGTGTCAGTGAGATAGGAGCCCGTCGCAATGCAATCGGGTCTCGCGGCGAGCACCTTCTGCAGCTCGGCTCGATAGCTCGTCTGGTTCGGCTCGTAGATCACGCGCTCGACGATCTTGTTGCCACGCGCGGCCCAGGCCTTCTCGAAGGCGTCGGCGATTCCCACCGCCGAACCGTTGTTGAAGGCCATGACGGCGACGCGCTTGAAGTCTTCGCGAGCACAGACCTCGGCATAGGTCGTGCCGTAAACCGAGGCCGGCGACTGGAAGCGGAAGCCGAGCGACTTCTTGTTGTTGCGCGGATCGGAAAGCTCCGGCGCCGTGGATACATGGGAGAAGATCACGTCGGCATCGTTCGTGAGCGGCATGATGGACATGCTCACGCTCGAGCTCCAGCCTCCGACGATCGCCCGCACCTTGTTGACCTCGATCAGCTTCTTGGCGGCGAGCACGCCCGCCTGCGGCTGGGTCTGATCGTCCTCCGAAAACAGCTCGAAACGGCGCCCCGCCGCCCCGCCCTGCTGGTTTATGCTCTCGACTGCCGCCGCGACTGCCTTGGCGATGCCTGGGCCGAACGTGCTGCCCGCGCCAGTCAGCGGCGTCAGGCATGCGATCCGAAAGGGCTCGGTGGATTGCGCCGACGCGCCTCCCGCTGCTGCAGCGAGCGCTCCGCCAGAGGCTGCCAGGAAGGAACGACGTGTCGGCATGAAATGTCCTCGCAACGATCTGCCGGGATGGTACCCTCTTCCGTTACCGCAACAAAGGCGAAACGGAACCCGATCGTGCCGTTTCGAATGCCAATTGGCGCATCCGCAGCCACCTCGAGGCGCCGTCAGCGGACTCGAGTGGTCATCAGCTTGCAACGCCGAGATGTCCGGCCGGCGCACAGCCTCGCCGATCATCGGCCACTCGGATCGGTGACGCGAGCGCGCCTTGTAGGTCTACAAAGCCCTCAGCGACTTTCGGAATCGAGAGAACGGCGTCGCGCCGCGGAACCCTACCAGCAGCGAGCAGATTCCCGCTTAGGATGCCGTAGACACCGTCTTTGGCTTGTCGCCTTACCCCGACCCGATGGGCAAGACCGCGTCTGCATGTCGCGATCCTTCACCGAAAGCTGCCCTTCTGCTTTCGGCCAAGACGAGGCGGCTCTGCGCCCCGCCCGGACGTACGAGCCTTGGGCTCTCGTGGGGGTTGGCGCGCTTAGGTCCGGCTCGGCCCCGCCGGCGGCTGGGCCGGTCTCCGCGGCGGTTGCACGGCGCCGACGAACGTCTTCCCAGGATAGCTCGGCATCTGCCCGAGCGCCTCGAAGCCGGGGATCGTCTCCATGTGCCGGACCATGCGGACACGCATGTCGGGATCGGGGAGCGGCCCCTTTAGCGCTCCGATGTTCTCGCTCATGTGGTCAGGGTTCGTTGTGGCGGGGATCGCGCAGATCACGGTCGGGTGCGAGATGACCCATTTGAGGAAGAACTGAGCCCAGTTCTCCGCGAAGTCGCGAGCGAAGTCGGGCATCGTGTGCCCTTCGACGATCTTGAAGAGCCGCGCCTTCTCAAAAGGCATGTTCACGAGGACGGCGATGCCCCGGTCCGCCGCGGCCTTCAGGATGCGCTCCTCCGCCTGGCGCGTGTGGATGGAGTAATGCACCTGCACGAAGTCCACTGGGCCGCGCTCGACCCACTGCGCCAGCGCAGCGAAATAGGGCAGCTCGTGATGGGTCACGCCGACATGGCGGACCCGACCCTCGGCTTTCCAGGCGTTGAGGAGCGGAACCATCATGTCGACGTTGACGAGGCTGTGCACCTGCATGACGTCGATCCTGTCGCGCCACAGCCTCTGCATCGACTGCTCGAGGCTGCGCCGGGCATGGCTGTCGTCCCCGAGAAATTCGCCGGTCGTCCAGACCTTGTTGGTTATGAAAAGCTCGTTGTTGATCCCCATCGCGGTTGCGAAGTCGCCGACGCTGATCTCCGACATGCCGTAGAGCGGCGACGTGTCGACAACGCGGCCGCCGCCCTCCCAGAAGCGCTTCATCACCTCGCCGAGATGCCCGCGTGGCCGGCCTGGCAACACGTCGAAGGTCAGGTAGGTGCCGAGGCCAATAGCCGGCAGCATCTCGTCCGACTTCGGCAGCTTCTTCGTGATCAGCCCGGTCGCGGCCGGCGCCGCCTGACTCCAGGCCGGTCCGCCGAGCGGGCCCGACATGAACAGGGCTCCCGCGCCGAGCCCGCCTAACGCGCTTCGCCTGGAGAATCCGGCCCTCGATAGCAAACGCTGATCCTGGTTGCTCATGTCATCTCCTAGATGCGGCGAGGTGGAAGTCGCTGTACCGCACTGCATTCGTCGTTGCGAGGGCGCCGCGATCAAGCGCACGCAGTCGCGCGGCGCGGAGTGACGCATTCTGCCCTCGGCCGCTCGCAGCTAAGAAAGGGATAGCCTTCTACGATCGCTTCGTAGCTTGCCGGCCCCTGAGCGGTTTGTCGGCTGCAGCTAGCCACGTTCCTATAAGGTGAGGCAGTACGGACCGAACGGCAGCTTTCGACGATCTCTGCCCCAATGCGGTCCGTCCGCTTCCGGCCGATATCGTTGAAAAAGTCGGCGAGGGTGTTCCGCCGCTCGCCAACCACTCGCTTAAAGAGGATAAAGTTCTACCGTGCCCCGCTCCGAGCAGGCTAGACGACAATCTTGTTCTCCATGACGCCGGCATTCGACGTTTGATCTGACTCGCTCGGATGCCGCGATCGACTTTTTCAACAGTATCGGCGCGAAGCTGATCTTCAGCCTGCCGGGAACATGGAGCGCGACCACCCAGGAGGTCGAACTGAGCTCGATTGCGGCAAAGACTTTGGTGGCTGACGAGACCAATTCGTCGTGACGAGTGAGGTGCATGAGAGCGAACTCCGCCTCCGGGTTGTCCAAGGGGAAAAATGGCAGCGACCGGTCAGGCCTCCATGGAATCTCTGGTCAGACACGAGTCCAGCGGAAGATCGGCGCCCTGCTACAAGGTCGCAGGATGCCGGCCCAGGTCGGTCGAGCCGAGTTCGCCACACCCGCTCGGGACGGCTTGTGGCTGCAGTTCAGGCCATGAACAATCTTGCGGGAAACCAAGCAGGCCGGCTGCGCTTACATTACCGATTTCCGACAGCGGCGTGCATTGGGCGGCTTCGGGGCATATGGGCCTCCTGGACAGGATTCGTGATGAACGGCAGCTTTCAATTCGGCATCGAGGAGGAGTTCTTCCTGGCTGACGCAATTACGCGGGGCACGCCTGGCCGCTCGCTCGATGCGTTCCACGCAGCCGTCCATCGCGACCTCCCCGAGGCCGAGCGCGAGCTGCTGCAGTCTCAAGTCGAAATTGCGTCCCCGCCGACCACCAGCTTCGCGGAGGCTCGTTTAGTCCTGAGCAGCATGAGGGAGCAGCTTTCCGCTGTCGGCCGTGAGCACGGGATCCGACTGCTCGCATCGGGCACACACCCGATGGCACACTGGAGCGAGCAGGAGAAGACTGAGAAGGCGCGCTATCGGGCCCTCACGGAAGAGATGCAGATGCTTGGCCGTCGCAACGTCGTGTGCGGCATGCACGTCCATGTCGAGGTTCCCGATCCCGACCGGCGGGTCGATCTGATGAACCGCCTCCTGCCCTACACGCCACTCCTGCTCGCCCTCTCGTCATCCTCGCCCTTCTGGCAGGGCCGGCCGACGGGCTTAGCCGCCTACCGTCTCTCAGTTTGGGGAGAGATGCCCCGGACTGGCCTTCCGGAGCTATTTCGGGATGCGCACGAGTACGAGCGGCTCGTCGCGACGATGGTCAGCGCGGGCGCAATCAAGGATGCGAGTTTCCTGTGGTGGACCCTGCGGCCTTCGATCCGCTACCCGACCCTCGAGCTTCGAGTCGCCGACAGCTGCACCAAGCTAGAGGATACACTCGCGGTCGCGGCCCTGTATCGCTGTCTCGTACGTTGGGTTGTCCGCGAACCCACGCTGAATGCGGGGCTCACGGGTGCCTCCCGCGCGATCGTATCGGAAAATTTGTGGCGGGCTCAACGCGACGGCGTTCGGGCCAGCTTCATCGACGAGGCGAGCGGCACATCGGTGGCGTGTTCCGAGTACCTGACTGCACTTCTGGATCAGCTCGAACCAGACGCGACGGAGCTCGGCTGCACAGCTGAACTGGATCGTAGTCGAGAGATCGTCGCGCACGGGACCAGCTCGGACCGTCAGCTGGCAATTCTTGAGCAAGCCGCGGGCTCTGATGATGCCTCCTCCGCGTCAGTGTCGGCCGTGGTGGACTGGATCGCCGACACGACGGCACCGGTCGCTCTCGGAAGGTAAGTTTCTGCTAGAAGTCGCACGGGAGCCGATGCTGACCGAATGTGAACCGCCGACCCAATTTGCGACGTTTGAGGGCGGGCAGGTGCTACGTGCGCACCAGAGGTAAAGCGGTCATTGCCGGCAGCCTGACGTATGTCCGGTTTCCGCCGGGCACCCCGAGTCTGCTTCTAGCGCGACTCAGGAGCGCTGGCGATGATCGGCCGGGCGCAACGAAGGCCGTAGAGTAGAAGTCAGACGTGCGGAAATCAGACCGATGACCTCGGACGATCTGGTGGCGCTTGCCCGGACGCTGCCCGAGGTGGAGGTCTCGACGTCCTTTGGCACGCCTGCCCTGAAAGTCAGGGGCAAGCTGCTGACGCGCTTGCGCCCAGAAGACGACAGCTTGGTTCTGCCGGACGTGCCCGTTGAGGAGCGCGAGATGCTGATAGCCGCCGACCCGGGCGTCTTCCACGTCACGCCGCACTACGACGGCGTACACCATCGTGTTGGCCCGGATTGGCGCCCTGAAAGCGGCAAGTTTGACGCCGTTCCTGAAGCGCCGATGGCGTGCTGTCGCGCCAAAGCAGCTGGTGGCTGGCTTCGATGCACGCTGAAGTGCGCCGCCTAGCTGAACGGCGCCATAAACGGGGAAGATGCATCCGAGCCGCGTTATTGCGTCTGCTATCCGGCACGCACCTCACGTCCGCTTCTGGCGGATACTGTTGAAAAACGTCGATCGCGGCATCCGAGCGAGTCAGATCAAATGTCGAATGCCGGCGTCATGTAGAACAAGATTGTCGTCTAGCCTGCTCGGAGCGGAGCACGGTAGAACTTTATTCTCTTTAAGCGAGTGGTTGGCGAGCGGCGGAACACCCTTGCCGACTTTTTCAACGATATCGGCGCACACCGGAAGCATGACACGTTGAAGGCCTTCCACTTCTTCAGCGGCATGATCCCGGAGGTCGTGGCCGAACTCGCCCAGATGCTCGCCCGCGACTGGCTGCCAGGCGACATCATGAAGACGATCTTCATCATTACCGGGTCCAGAAGTCGGCGCTCCGCATGGCCAAGATGTATACCGACGGCTACGAGATCCTGGCGCTCGGCGGCTCCTGGCACGGCATCACGGGCGGCGCGAGCTCCGTCTCGATGGCGAGCGACCGCAAAGGCTACGGCGTGCCCGCCCCCGCGTCTTCGTGATTCCAGAGCCGAATTCCTACCGGCCCTACATGAAGGGGATTTCGGAGGAGGATTCGGCGCTCGCCGGACTCGAGATGGCGCTGAAGCTGTTCGACATGCAATCGATCGGCCGGGGCGCCGCAATCATCGTCGAGCCGGTCATCAGCGCGGGTGGCGTGCTCGTGCCGCCCCACTCCTTCATGCAGGCCCTGCGTCAGGCGGCGGACGATCGCGGCATGCTGCTGATCTTCGACGGGCGCAGACGGCCTTCGGCCGGATCGGCACGAGGACTGGGTCCGAGTATTTCGGCGTGGTCCCGGACATCATGACGATGTCGAAGACGCTGGGCGGCGGCCTTCCCTTCGCCGCGGTCGCGACGACGGCGAAGATCGAGGAGGACATCCACGCCAAGCACTTCGCCTTCTACACGAGCCATGTCTCCGATCCGCTCACCGCCGAGGTCGGCCTGGCGGTGCTGCGCGTAACCGCGGAGGAGAAGCTGGTCATGCGGGCGAACGAAATGGGCGCCTATCTGCGCGGGCGGTTCGAGGAGCTGCAGCAACGCTACGAGGTAATCGGGGACGTGCGCGGTCTCGGCCTGCTCATGGGCGTGGAACTCGTCGAGGACCGCGCCTCGCGCAAGCCCGCCCACGCGCTCGGTGCGCTGACGACGCAGAAATGCTTCGAGCTGGGCCTGAGCATGAATATCAGGCGTCGCCCGGAGCGGGGCTCCGTATGGCGCATCGCGCCCCCGCTCACGGTCTCGCATGATGAGATCGACCGCGCGACCGACATCCTGGACCGGGCTCTCCGGGAGAGCCTCGACGAGCTGTCCGTGCAAAAAGCGGCTTGAGGCAACAGACCATGGGTTGATCGGTTATCGCCGCCGTCGCTGGCGGCGTCGTAGGAGGGCCGGCGGCCTCGCGGAATGCGCGGAGCCGACGGCCCCCTCTGCTCAGCGCAGCTCGGTCCCGGCCGTCTCGGGCGCGACGGCGGTGGCTGCCAGCGTGATCAGGGCCGCCACGATCAGGTAGATCGAGATCGGCCAGGTCGCGCCGCCGCTCCAGGCCATGAGCGAGGCGGCTGCGAAGGGCGTGAGACCGCCCGAGATCGCGGCCCCGATCTGGAAGCCGAGCGAGGCGCCGCTATAGCGCAGACGCGCGGCGAATAGCTCGGAATAGAACGGCGCCCCGATGCCGAACCCGACCATCTGGCCAAAACTGATGGCAACGACGATCGTCAGCGTGATGATCGTCGTGTCCTTCGTGTCGAGCAGCCAGAAGAACGGGAAGGCGAAGGCGATGCAGAAGAGGCAGCTCGCATAGAACATCGTCTTCCGGCCGACCCGGTCCGACATCCAGCCGAAGAGCGGGATGGAGAAGAGAGCCACGAACGAGGCGGCGAGGAGCCCGTTCAGGATCACGCTTCGGGGCAGGCCGAGCGTTCCGGTCACGTAGCTGATCGCGAAGACGCTGCCGATCGAGGCCCAGGCGATCTCCGAGATCTTCAGACCGACGGCCGTGAGGAAGGCCCGGGGATGCTGGGTGATGACCTCGACGACCGGCAGGCGCGCGACGTCCTTCGAGGCCTCGACGTTCCGGAAGGCCGGCGTCTCCTCGAGCCGCATGCGGATGAAGAGCCCGACGCCGACGAGGAGGATCGAGATCAGGAAAGGGATGCGCCAGGCCCAGCCCAGGAACTCGCTCTCGGGCAATTGCGACATGGCCGCGAAGATGCCGATCGCCGCGATGTTGCCGATCGGGTTGCCGACCTGGACGAGGCTGCCGAAGAAGCCGCGATGCTTGGTCGGCGCGTTCTCGACCACCATCAGGACGGCACCGCCCCATTCGCCGCCGAGCCCGATGCCCTGCACGAGACGGAGCAGCACGAGGAGGATCGGCGCCCAGATGCCGATCTGGGCATAGGTCGGCAGGCAGCCGATCAGGAAGGTGCCGATCCCCATGATGATGATGGTCGCCGCCAGCATCTTCTTGCGGCCGACCTTGTCGCCGAAATGGCCGAAGATCGCGGCCCCGAGCGGGCGCGCCAGGAAGCCGACGCCGTAGCTCGCGAAAGCCGCGATCGTGCCGACGGCCGGGTCGAAGGAGGGGAAAAAGAGCTTGTTGAAGACGAGCGCACTCGCCGTTCCATAGATCAGGAAGTCGTACCATTCGACCGCCGTGCCGACGACGCTCGACATGACGACGCGTCTCATCTGGGCCGAACCGCCCGCGGGCGCGATCGGGATTGCTGCCTGTGTTGCCGTAGCCATGGGACCCCTCCGTTGCTGGATGGCCGCCCCTGCCGTCTCGACCCTTGTCGCGGCCGTTGGATCGGCCCCGCCTCGGTTGCGTTCCTGTGACGCTCACAAATCCAGCTGCAGCGGGCCGACGGCCCGGGACACGCAGGGAATGAGCCGGCTCCGTCGCGCGCGGGGCGACAGGACGACGTCGCGATGGATCGGAATCCCGTCGAGATAGCCGCATTCGCAACTGCCGCAGACGCCGATCTCGCAGGAGGATGGCAGTTCGATCCCGGCGGAGCGCAGGATGTCGAGCACGGATCGATCAGTCGGAACCGGCAGGGTGGCTCCTGTCGACCGGATGAGGATCTCGAACGGTTCGGGGGTGAATCCCTCGTCGAAGAGCGGCTGAAAGGCCTCGAAGCGGACGGCCTCCTCGGGCCAACCTGAAGCCGCCTGTCGGACCGCATCCATGAAGCCGGCCGGCCCGCAGCAATAGACCTGCGTTCCGGCCCGCGGCACGGCCAAGAGATCGGCAAAGCCGACCCGCGAGCCCGGTTCGTCGTCGAAATGGTAGCTCACGCAGGCCGGGTCGGCGGCCGTCGCGATCTCCTCCAGCATCGGCGCATTGGCTCGGCTGCGGACAAAATCGTGCAGGTGGAAGGGCTTGCCGGCCCGCGTGAGCGCATGCGCCATGGCGAGGAGCGGGGTGATGCCGATGCCACCGGCGAGGAGGAGGTAACGGTCGGCCTCGTCCGACAGCTCGAAATGGTTGCGGGGCGCCGACACCATCAGCGTGCCGCCCGGAACCAGGTTCTCGTGCAGCCAGAGCGAGCCGCCCCGCCCGCCGCCCTCGCGCTTGACGGCGATGCGGTAGCAAGAGCGGTCGGCCGGATCTCCGCACAGGGAATATTGCCGAACGCGCCCGTCCGGCAGGTGGATGTCGACATGGGCGCCGGGCGTCGAGGCCGGCAATTCTGGCCGGCGCGGATGGCGGAGATCGACGACGAGCACGTCACCGCTCTCCGGCCGGATGTCGGCGACGGTGAGCTTCATGATCAGCCGCGGCGACATCCGAGCGGCCCGTCAGCCCTCGAGCGGGACGATCGGATCGCCCTTGCGGATCACCCCGCCGGTCTCGATCGAGCAGTTGAGGCCGGAGCGGTTCAGGAGGCCGTCATAGAGGCCTGGAACGCCGAGCAGCTCCTCAAGGTATTTGCACGGAAAGTTCATGCGGCCGCCCTTCAGGACGACGTCGCCGACCTGGAAGCGCCGGCCCACGAGATGGTTCAGTGGCACGCCGCGGGTCGTGAGGTTGCGGCGATGGTCAATCGGTTCGAGCCTCGTCTTGGTGCCCGGGACCTTGGGCTCCCCCATCTCGAGCGCCTCCAGCACCTCCATCTCGATGAGCGTGACCTCGCGGATGTCGGGTTTCGGCGAGTAGGTGCCGGTGCCGAGCAGGTAGCGGTCGCCTTCGATCCCCTTGCCCGGAATGAGATTCGCCTCGTCGAGTTCCTCCATCTCGACGGATGCCGAGGGCGCGATGTGGATGTGAAGAAGCTGTCCCGACCACGTCATCGTCTCGTGTCCTCTCTCGATCTTCGTCGGGTAGCCCGCCGGTCGTCACGCGCCGGCGGAATGCCGCTCGAGCGCCTCTTCCAGGAAGTCCAGGCGGTCCTGCCCCCAGAGGATGTCTCCGTCGTACAGATAGAAGGGCGATCCGAAGACGCCGTCGCCCGGAGCCTCGGCCGTGTAGCGCGCGTATTCGGCCTGGACGTCGGGCCGGTCGGAGGCGGCGAGCAGGGCGTCGATATCCGGCACCAGACCGGCGCCGACCTCGCGGAGCACGGCCCGGTCGGAGATGTCGCGATCCTCGACCCACATGGCCCGCATCACGGCGTAGGACAGCTCGGCGACCGGAAGCCCCGCGAGCTTCGCGGCCGCGACGAGCCGCGACGAGGGATGGTGGTCGGTCGGGAAGAAGCGCGGCTCGAGCACGATCGGGTCGCCGAGCCGGGCCTTCCAGCGCCGCAACTCCGCCATCCGGTAATCCTGCCGCTGCTGCGAGCGCTGCCCGAGCAGGATGCCGCCGGTCTGGGCGTAGATCGTCGGCAGGTCGACCGGCCGGTAGTCGATGTCGACCCCGTGTTTCGCCGCCATGGCGACGAGGCGCTGGTGGCCGAGATAGGCCCAGTCGGACGCGGTCCAGAAGTAATAGGTAATGACGGACGGGGATGGTGCCACGGCTCGGCTCGCGTCAGGATTGGCGGAATTCGGGCGCCCAATGCAGCAGGCGTCGCTCGACCATGCTGATCAGGGTGACGAGCACGATCCCGATGATGCCTAGCACGGTGATCGTCGCGAACATGTCGCTCGCATTCATCGTCGCGAGCGCGGTCGTGATCAGGTAGCCCATCCCGGTCGTCGAGCCGACGAATTCCGAGATCACGACGCCGATCAGCGAGAAGGAGACCGCGTTCGGCAGGGCTGCGAAGGTCCAGGCGAGCGAGTTCGGGATCCGAACCGTCCAGGTGATCTGGCGGTTCGAGCCGCCGAGCGTGCGGCAGAAGTTGATCAGGTGCTGCTCGATATTCACGCCGCCCTTGAAGGCGTTGAAGAAGATGAGGAAGAACACGATGAACCAGGCCGTGACGACCTTCGAGGCGAGGCCGAGGCCGAAGATCATCGTGATGAGCGGCACCATGGCGATGCGAGGCAGCGAGTTGAGCGCCACGATGAAGGGGTTGAAGAGGGCCGCGAGCGCCCGGTTCTGGCTCAGGGTCAGGCCGGCGACGTAGCCCGTCACCACGGCGACCGCGAGGCCGAGCAACGTCGCCCCGACCGTCGAGGCGAGATGCGGCCACAGGAAGCCGGCCTGCTTCCCGAGCGTCCAGTCGTAGAGCTTCTGGGCGATGAGCGACGGGCGGCTGATGAAGAAGGGGTCGAGGAAGGTGTTCTTCCGGAACCAGTCGATCCCGGTCAGGACCTGCCAGGCACCGAGGAAGACGGCTAGGAGCGCGATCTGGCCGGCCAGGATCGACAGCCGTCGCCAGGGCAGGCGCGCCATCAGGGAGCGCTCGGGCAAGGCGGTGTCGAGCGCGCCGGCATTCGTCGTCGTCATGCGGCGCTCCGGTGCGCGACGTGATCGAAGGCCTGGTTGCGGCGGAATTCCTCGCCCAGCACGTGCCAGACGGCCTGGAAATTCCGGCTGAAGGCGTCGCTCTCCCGCACGGAGAAGACGTCGCGCGGATGCGGGATCGTGACCTCGTGGTCGAGCGCCACGCGGCTCGGCGGCGAGGACAGGACGACGACGCGGTTCGAGAGCGTGATCGCCTCGTCGAGATCATGTGTCACGAGCACGATCGTCTGGCCGAGCCGCCGCCAGATCTCGAGCAGTTCCTTGTGCAGGACGATCTTTGTGTGGGTGTCGAGCGCGCCGAAGGGCTCGTCCAGCAGCAGCACCTTCGGGTCGCAGGCGAGCGTCATGAGGAGCGACACCCGCTGACGCATGCCGCCCGAGAGCTGGTGCGGGAAGAGGCCGCCATAGCCGGCGAGCCCGGCCATGTTGAGGAGGTCCGTGACCTTGGCGTCGATCTCGGCCTTGGGGCGGCCGCGGTAGCGCAGGCCGAGCCCGATATTCTTTGCGACATCGAGCCAGGGCAGGACCGTGTCCTTCTGGAAGATGTAGCCGAGCCCCTCGGGGACACGGCCCTCGACCACGGGCTTGCCGTTCACCCGGATCTGACCGGCGGTCGGGGGCAGGAAGCCCGCGATCATGTTCAGGATCGTCGACTTGCCGCATCCGGACGGCCCGACGATCGACACGAACTCACCTGCCCCGATGGTCAGGTCGACCGAGCCGATCGCCGTGATCCGCTCGCGTCCCGAGCCGTAGCTTTTCCCGATGCCGCGGAGCTCGATCATGGGGCCGATCCTCGGGAGCTCAGGCGAGGCCACGCGCCTTCTTCACGAAGCTCACGTCGACGTTCTTCTCGTAGCTCGCGCCCGCCATCTCGGCATCGCTGTACATGCGGCCGTTGCCCATGATCCCGGTGAGGCGGGCATAGTTCTCCGGCGTGATCAGGTTGTCCCGGCTCCAGACCTTCTTGAAGGTGCCGATCGCCGAGACGGCCGAGGCCATGGAATAGCCGCCGAGGTAATCGGCGAGGATCAGCTCCGCCGTCGCCTCGGGCGTGTTCGCGTGGATGAAGTCGGCGCCCTTGCAGAGCCCCGTCACGAGCGCCTGCACCTCGGCCGGCTTGTCCCGGACCGTGTCGGCGAGGACATAGGTGCCGGCGCCCGGCAGCGGGCCACCGAAGGTCTTGTCCCAGGTCGCGGCGTCGGTGATGTCGAAGAGCGGCACGCCCCAGCCCTCCTCCCGGCCCTTCTCGAGCATCGCGAAGGTCGCCATGCAGGCGTCGACGCCCTTGCTCTTCACGGCGCCCATCATGGTCGTGAAGTCGCCGAGCGGCCGGATCGCGACCTTGTCCTTCACGCCGTTCCGCTCGGCCAGGTAGACCGCCATCAGCCAGGTCGCCGCCTGGGGCTGCGTCACCCCGAGCGACCGTCCGGCGAGCTTCGCGATCGTGTTGATGCCGGACTCGTAGATTTCCTTGTTGATCAGGATGTTGGCGAAGGGCACCCGGTCGTCGAAGCAATAGACGAGCACGGATTGCTTGCCGGCGATGGAGAGCGCGATCGAATCCGTCGCGCCCGTCGTTGAGGCGGAGATCTGTCCGGCCGCGAGAAGCTGCTTCCCGCGCGGACCGCTCTGGACGTTGACATAGGTAACGTCGACGGCCGCCTTGTCGAAGAACGCCTTCTTCATCGCCACGTAGAAGGGCGAATAGATCGGGTCGATGCTGGCGACCCCGTAATCAAATTTGCCCGCCGCGACAGCCGGCGAGCCGAGACACGCGATCGCGCTGCCCCCGACCGAAATCCGAAGGAATGTCCGCCGATCGAGTGAACAGGCTTGCGTCATGGCTCGGAAATCCCCGTCATCGGTCGCCCTCACGCTACATCGTCCATGTCGAGCGGCAAGCTTGTCCTTTAGGCAACGAGTTGCCTAGGAAGGCAGCATTGGACACAACCTGCGGTGCGCCGGACAAACTTTGCTTCTCATTGATCGATGTCAGTATTGAGCTTGACGAGGTCGATGCGGAGGGTGGAGATTGCAGGTCCAAGTCGGCGCGACGGTCGCGCGGGGGAGACGGGCGCGGATGCTCGACGAGCTACCGGAATGGCTGCGCGCCGACCCCTCGCAGGGCCTCGCGCGCGAAATCCGAGCCGCGCGCAAGGCCCGGGGCTGGACCCTGTCGGACTTGTCGGCCGCCGTGAAGCTCGACAAGGGCTACCTGTCGAAGGTGGAGCGCGGCCTGAAGGCGCCTTCCGTCTCGACCCTGCTCAACCTCGCGCGCGCGCTGGACGTCCCGGTCGCGCAGCTCTTCGGGGCCGAGGTCGACGAATCCGCCATCCACGTCTCGCGGGGGGAGACGCGCCGGGCGCCGGCCGACCGGGCCGACGGCTACCGCCTCGAGGCGCTGACGACCGGCAAGGGCCGGTCGGGCCTCGAAGGCTTCCTGGTCTATCCGCCGCCAGTCTTCTCCGACGAGTTCCGGGCCGAGCATGACGGCGAGGAACTGCTCTTCGTCGTCGGTGGCGAGGTCGAGGTCCGGTTCGCGGACCGGGTCGTCGCCTTGCGGGAGGGCGACGCGCTGCAATTCCCGGGTCGGCTGCAGCATCAGGTGCGCCGCACGACGAACGTCGCCTGCGTGCTGATCACCGTGACCCGAAGCTGAGGGGAGGATGCCTCGATGTTGACCGGCACGCTCATTCGAAAATCCGCCTGCCCCCATGATTGCCCGAGCGCCTGCTCCCTCGAGGTCGAGGTTCTCGACGGCGACCGGATCGGCCGTGTCAGGGGCTCCCGTTCGAACAGCTACACGGCCGGTGTGGTCTGCGCCAAGGTCGCCCGTTATGCGGAGCGGGTCGAGCATCCCGACCGGCTGACCCAGCCTCTGCGCCGCACTGGCCCGAAGGGTTCGGGCCAGTTCGCGCCGATCTCCTGGGACGAGGCGCTGGACGAGATCGCGGCCGAATTCATCCGCGCCGAAGAGCGCTGGGGACCGGAAGCCGTGTGGCCCTACCATTCCGGCGGCAATATGGGGATCGTGCAGCGCTGGGGTCTCGACCGGCTGCGGAACGTCAAGCGCTACAGCCGCCAGCAGACGACGATCTGCGTGACGCCGGCGGAATCGGGTTGGAAGGCGGGTGTCGGCAAGCTGGTCGGGCCGGACCCGCGCGAGATGGCGGAAGCCGACCTGATCGTCTCCTGGGGCGGCAACCCGGTCTCCACCCAGGTCAACGTGATGACGCATGTCTCCCGCGCCCGGAAGCGCGGCGGCGTCTTTGCGGTCGTCGACGTCTACCGCACGCCGACGGTCGAGGCGGCGGACGTGGCGCTGATCGTGCGGCCGGGCACGGACGCGGCGCTCGCGCTCGGCATGATGCATGTCCTCTTCGCCGAGGGCATGGTCGATCGCGACTATCTCGCCCGGCTGACCGATTTCGACGACGAGGTCGAGCGCCATATCCGCGAGCGCGATCCGGCCTGGGCGGCCGCGATCACCGGGCTCCGTGAGAGCGAGATCGTCGATTTCGCTCGGCTCTTCGGCCGGACCAAGCGCTCCTTCCTCCGGGTCGGCTTCGGCTTCACCCGGACCCGGAACGGCGCGGCCGCGATGCACGCCGTCTCCTGCCTCCCGGCAGTCACCGGAGCCTGGACCGAGCGCGGCGGCGGGGCCTTCTTCCTGTCCTTCGACAAGGAGACCTGGGGCATCGACACGACGCTGATCCACGGCCTTGACGCCATCGATCCTCATGTCCGCATCCTCGACCAGTCCCGGATCGGCGCGGTCCTCACGGGCGAGCCGGAGGCGCTGAAGGGCGGGCCGCCGGTCACCGCGATGCTGATGCAGAACGCGAATTCCGTCGTCGTGGCGCCGTCCTCGGCCAAGGTCCGGGAGGGGCTGTCGCGCGACGACCTCTTCCTCGCCGTGCACGAGCAGTTCATGACGCCGACGGCGCGCTTCGCCGACATCGTCCTGCCGGCCACGACCTTCGTCGAGCAGGACGACATGTATTTCGGCCTCGGCCACACCTACCTGACGCATGGGCCGCAGATCGTCCCGGCGCGCGGCGAGACCCGCTCGAACCACGACGTGGTCTGCGGGCTGGCATCCCGGCTCGGCGCCGAGCATCCTGGCTTCCGGATGAGCGCGGCCGAGCTTCTCGATGACGGCTTGCAGCGGGCCGGCCTGCCGTCCCTCGCCAGGGTCGCCGAGGACGGGTTCCTCGATCGCGCCCAGCTTTTCGACACGGCCCATTTCCTGAACGGCTTCCCGCAGCCGGGCGGCCGCTTCCGCTTCAAGCCGGACTGGGCGAGCGTCGGACCGGACCACGCCCGGATGCCGCGCCTGCCGGACTGGAGCGCGGATTACGAGCGCACGGACGAGACCCACCCCTACAAGCTCGTCTGCCCGCCGGCCCGCAACTTCCTTAACTCCACCTTCACCGAGACGCCGACCAGTCAGGCCCGCGAGGTCGAGCCGCGCGTCCGGATGCACCCGGATGCCGCTTTGAGCGAGACGATCGTGGCCGGCGACTCCGTCCGCGTCGGCAATGCCCGCGGCTCGGTTCTCCTCCGGGCCGAGATCGACCCGGGTCAGCAGGCCGACACGCTGGTCGTCGAGGGCATCTGGCCGGACGAGGCCTTCGCGGAGCGGCGCGGCATCAACCACCTCATCGGCGACGACGCCGTGCCGCCGAATGGCGGCGCCGCCTTCCACGACATCGCCGTCTACCTGACACGGGAAACGTCCGCCGCGTACTAGGAGCGAGCGCCTCGCCTCAAATTTCCGGAGTTTCGGGGCGTGTGATCCCATGCTGGTCGAGGGAGAGCAAACCATCATCGACCCGCAAGGGACGTTCCGAGGGTCCGCTCATAATGTACGATCGGGACACGGTAGCGGGCCCGGGTGAACCTCAGCCAGGGCGGTCCGTCGTGGCGCGAGACTTGCTCTCGTGGTCGGCGAATGGACCTCATGCACTTGAACAGCCTCTCGGGTGACGCGTTCGCGACGCATCTAGCAGGGGTCTTCGAACACACGGACTGGATCGCGGGTGCGACCCATGCGTCGGGGCCGTTCGCCTCCGTCGATGCGCTTCACGAGGCGATGATGGCAGTGGTGCGAGCCGCCGACGAAGCAACCGTGCTGGCTCTGCTGCGCGCCCATCCGGAGCTCGGCGGACGTGAAGCCCGGACGGGAGCCATGACGGCCGCCTCGACCGGCGAACAGGGGCGGCTCGGCTTCGCGGGTCTGGCCAAAGACGAGCAGGCCATGCTCGAGGATCTGAACGCCCGCTACCGGGACCGCTTCGGCTTCCCATGCATCATCGCGCTGAAGCTGCACCGTAATCGCGCGAGCGTGTTCGCCGAGCACCGCCGGCGCCTCGTCCGCGACCGGGCGACCGAGATCGCCGCGTGCCTCGACCAGATCGCGGTAATCACGCGCGGCCGACTCGACGGAGTGGTGTCCGACGCCCGGGACGGGAGGTCGGCGTGAGCGGCTTCACCACGCACGTGCTGGATACGGTCAGCGGAGGCGGGGCCCGCGGGATCGCGCTCACGCTTCGGGCCAGGATCCTGCCGGAGGCGGCCTTCCGCGAAGTGGCCGAGGCCCGCACCGACACGAACGGCCGGGCGCTCCTGCTCGGATCGGAGGCCATCGTGCCCGGTCTCTACGAGCTCGCCTTCGAGACGCTTTCCTACCATCAGGCCGCCGGGCACGAATCCTTCTTCGAGGAGGTCGTGCTGCGGGTCCTCGTCGAGGAGCCCGGAGGTTCCTGGCACCTCCCGATCATCCTGTCGCCGGCGGCTTTCTCGGCCTATCGGGGCGGCGTGCCGCCCGCCGACCTCGCCGGGCTGCCGCCCGAGATGGTCGCGTGAGCGGCCTGACGACCCATGCCCTCGACGTGGCGCGGGGGCGGCCGGCGACGGGCTTGCGCGTCGCGCTCTGGTTCCTGGGCGACGACGGCGACGCGCTGATTCGGGAGATGCTCACGAACGACCAGGGCCGCACGGATGAACCGCTGCTCGGTGCTGCCGCCATGAAGGCCGGCCGCTTCCGGCTGGTCTTCGCGCTCGGAGACTACCAGCGCTCGCTGGGCGGGCCCGCAGGCCCGTTCGAGGAGGCGCCCGTCCAGTTCCGGATCTCCCGGCCCGACGAGCATCATCACGTGCCGCTGCTGATCGCGCCGTTCAGCTATTCTACCTATCGCGGCAGCTGACCGACAGCCATGCGGTCGCAGCCCAGGTCGAAGCCATGAACGGCGGCGTCTCCATCCATGCGGTCGACGTGTCCGCGGGCGTGCCGGCGCTCGGATTGCTTTGCGACCTTCTACGCATCGAGCCGGAACCGACGCGGGTCGCGAGCGGGTTGGTGGCCGCCAATGGATGGTGGGAGCCCGACGATGCCGCGATCGGCCGCGAGGTGCCGAACGGCCTGTACGAGGCGGTCCTCCACCTCGATTCCTGGCTCGCTGCCCGCGGGACGCCGACCTTCATGGAGACTGTCCGGTTCCGCTTCAGGATCCGGGACGGCGACTCCCATCATCATCTGCCGATCAAGTTCACGCCCTTCGGCTACGCCCTGTTTCGGGGCGTGTAGGAGCCGAGCCGCGAGTCGGCATGCCGCCTCCAAAAGCCGGCATGGTTCTTGTGTCTGCCCGAATGCGTGGAGGACGTTTCATGTCGAACGGGCCGCCGGTCACCGCGGGGAAGTCGCTTATCCTGGACGGGATCACGCAGCGCTACGGCGCCTCCCTCGCCGTCGACACCGTCACCCTCGACATCCGGGGCGGCGAACTTGTCGCGCTCCTCGGACCCTCCGGTTGTGGCAAGACCACGTTGCTGCGTGCGATCGCCGGCTTTCTGAAGCCGACCGAGGGACGAGTCATCATCGGCGGCGAGGCGGTCGACCACCTGCCGCCGAACAAGCGCAGCGTCGGGATCGTCTTCCAGAACTACGCCCTCTTCCCGCACATGACCGTCGCCGAGAACGTCGCCTACGGGCTCGCCGCGCGCGGCAGGCCGAAACAGGAGCAGAAAGCGCGCGTCGCCGAGATGCTGGACCTCGTTAGGCTGGGCCACTTGGCTGACCGCTTCCCGAAGCAGATGTCGGGCGGGCAGCAGCAGCGGGTGGCGCTCGCTCGCGCGCTCGCCGTCCGGCCGTCCATCCTGCTTCTCGACGAACCGTTCGCGGCGCTCGACAAGAATCTGCGGCTCGACATGCAGATCGAGATCAAGGGGATCCAGCGCCTCGCCGGCACCACCACAGTGATAGTCACGCACGATCAGGAGGAGGCGCTGTCGATGGCCGACCGCGTGGCCGTCCTCAATGCCGGCCGCCTCGAGCAATTCGCGCCCCCGACCGAGATCTACGACCGGCCGGGCTCGCTCTTCGTCAACACCTTCGTGGGAGCGGCGAACGTCTTCGCCGGCCGGCTCGCGACGGCCCCGGACGGCGCACGCCGCGTCGTGCTCGATACGGGCGAGGAATGGGCGACCGGAACGGGCAGTTCCCTGCCGGCGGATGCCCGGGTCACGGCCTGCATCCGGCCGGAGCATCTGCGGCTCGTCGAGGACGGGCTCGGGCTCGACGGCACGGTCGAGATCGGCCTGCCGCTCGGATCGACACTCGTGCACGAGATCCGCACCCGCGACGGGCGCGGCATCAAGATCTCCGAGCCGCGCGCGCCCGGTGCCGGGCCGCGCCCTCCCGGCACGCCGGTCCGCATCCGTCCCGTCGCGCCGGACGTCGTCTCCGTCTTCAGCGAAGCCCGCGCCTGACCCTGCAGCCACGACGAGGATCCAGCATGACCTTCCACCGACGCCATCTCCTGCAGGGCGCGCTCACGCTCGGAGCGCTCCAGGCCTTCCCGGGCCTGTCGCAGGCGCAGGCCCGCAAGCTCGTCGTGGCGACCTTCCAGGGAAGCTGGGAGGAGGCGCATCGCGACGCCTGGGTGCCGGCCTTCCGGGCGAGCGCGCCGGGCTCTGACATGGTGCTCGACGCGATCCTCTCGGTCGACCAGATCTCGAAGATCACGGCCGCGCGCGCCAACCCGCCCATCGACGTCATGCTGATGGATCCCGGCCCGGCCCTGGTCGCGCTCGGGCAGGACCTCGCCGAGCCTTATCCGGTCGCGCAATCCGCCCACTACAAGGACCTGATCACGGACGCGCAGGAGCCGATGGGACCGGCGAACTTCATCCAATGCGTCGGGATGATCTACAATCCCGAGAAGGTGAAGTCGCCGCCGACCTCCTGGGCCGACATCTGGAAGCCGGAATACAAGGGTCGGGTCGGCATCACGAACCTGAACTCGACGCTCGGCACAGGCTTCCTGGTCGAGATCTCCCGCATGCGGGGCGGTTCGGAGGCGAATGTCGATGCCGGCTTCAAGGCGCTCGAGGAGTTGAAGCCGAATCTCGGGGCGGTCGCGGCCAATCCGGGGGCGCTCGCAACGCTCTACCAGCAGGAGCAGGTCGATATCGGACCCGGCAATTTCAACGCCATCCAGATCCTGAAATCCCGCGGCGTTCCGGTCGAGTTCGCGGCTCCGAAGGAGGGCGCGATCGGCTTCAAGACGACGATTCACATCGTCAAGAACACGCCCGTGAAGGAGCTCGCCTTCAAGCTGATCGAGGCAACGCTCTCGCCCGAGGTCCAGACTAAGCTGATGGACAGCCCCTACCTTATCATCCCGACGAACAGCAAGGTCAAGATGACGGGCGAGATCGCCAAGGTGCTGGCCAAGGATACCGACGAGATCAAGCGCAAGCTCGTGTTCCAGGATTGGAAGACGATCAACCAGAACCGGCAGGCCTGGATCGAGCGCTTCAACCGCGAGATCCGGGTTTGATCGTTGTGCGTCCTTCGAGGCCCCGCCGCTTGGCGGCGGGGCACCTCAGGATGAGGAGGGATGTGGGAACTCGGCCTTCCGTCATCGCGAGCGGAGCGAAGCAACCCAGAGGGACGCGCGCCTGCCTCTGTTTCGCTTCGTCGCTGACGCTCCTCGCAATGACGGCGAAGCGGCCGCAGGCCGGCCTCGAAGCACGCACCGGGGGAGCGCTTACCTGATGGCCGCCACCCCGGCGCCGTCCGGTCCACCCGCGATCGGCTACGACCTCAAGCTCGCGCTTCCGCTCGCCGCGTTCTTCCTCGTCTTCTTCGTCACCCCGCTGGTCCTCCTTGTCGTCATCAGCCTGTTCACCGATCCGACGATGGCCCGGATCGGCCTCGACCAGTATGCCCGCTTCCTGCTCGATCCGTTCTCCTTGCGCGTGCTCGGCGCGACGCTGTGGCTCGGCCTCGAGGTGACGGCGCTCACCTTCGTGCTCGGGATGCCGCTGGCGCTCGTTTTCCGGCGGGGGCCGGGATGGCTGCAAGGCGCGCTGATGCTCGTCGTCCTGCTACCGCTCTTGACGAGCGTCGTCGTGCGCACCTTCGCCTGGATCGTGATCCTCGGTCGACAGGGCATCGTCAACACGACGCTGATCTCCCTCGGCCTGATCGATACGCCGCTCCGCCTCCTCTACACGGAGGTCGGGGTCGTCTTCGCGCTGGCGCAGGTGCAGATGCCCCTGATGGTGCTGCCGCTGATCACGGCGCTGTCGCGCATCGACCCGAACCTTTCGGACGCGTCCTCCGCGCTCGGTGCGGGCGAGTGGCGCACCTTCGTCCGGGTGACCCTGCCGCTCGCCCTGCCGGGCATCATCGCGGGCTGCCTTCTGACCTATGCGGGGGCGATCACGGCTTTCATCACGCAATCACTGATCGGCGGCGGCCAGATGCTGTTCATGCCGATGTATCTCTACCAGCAGGCCTCGACGCTCAACAATTGGCCCTTCGCGGCCGCGATCTCGATCATCTTCCTCATCGCGGTCCTGGCCTGCGTGACCCTGTTCAACCTCGCCGGCCGTCTCTCGCGGGGATACGCGCATGCGTGAACTCCCGGGTCTCTCCTACGCTCCTCATGCTGAGGGGCTCGCGGAGCGAGCCTCGAAGCACGGGCCGGACCCGTCCTGCGTCCTTCGAGGGTCGCTGCGCGGCCACCTCAGGATGTGGATGGTGTGGATCGAACGGGTTCGTCGGTGAGGCGCGGCTTCGACTATTTCAGCTTCCACGGCGTGATCGCGCTCCTCGCCGCGATCTGCCTCGTGGTTCTCGTCGCCCCGACGCTCGTCGTCCTGATCGTCTCCTTCACGAGCGGCTTTTCCCTGCGCTTCCCCCCACCCGGCTACTCCCTGAAGTGGTACGCCGCGCTGGTGGATGCCTGGCAACTCCATTTCGCCGCCTGGAACAGCCTCACGGTCGCGCTCTGGACGACGGCCATCTCGGTCCTTCTCGGCACGGCCGCATCCCTCGCCATCGCCCGGTCGCCGACGATGAAGGCACGTGTCCTCGACAGCCTGTTCATGTCGCCGCTCGTCCTACCGGCGCTCGCCTTCGGGCTGTCGGCCCTCATGCTGTTCAGCATCTCGGGCATCCCGGTCTCGCCGACGACGCTCGTCATCGGCCATGTCGTCGTATGCGTACCCTACGTCGTGCGGACCACGGTTGCGGCGCTCGCCCAGATGGACCCGGCTCTTCTCGAAAGCTCGACCTCGCTGGGCGCCTCGCGTCTCTACACCTTCCGGCGGGTCACGCTGCCCCTGATCCGGCCCGGCATCCTGGCAGGCGGGTTCATCTGCTTCATGTCGAGCTTTGACAACGTGCCGGTGTCGCTGTTCCTGCGCGACGCGAAGACCGACATGCTGCCGATCCGCATGTGGCAGGACCTGGAGAGCCGGCTCGACGTCACCATCGCGGCCGCCTCCGGCGTGCTGATCCTCGCCACCGTCGCCCTGATGCTCGTGATGGAGCGGGCGGCCGGCCTGTCGCGCCGCCTCGCCGGATAAGGCATGGCCCGCTTCGCCCCTCCTCGAACGACAGGAAAGACATGACGTCGACGACATGGCGTGCCGACCCTCTCGCCTGGGGCCACGGGCCGCGTCTCCTCGACATCTTCCTTGAGCCGACCTGTCCCTTCTCCGTGAAAGCCGTTCGGCAAACTCTACGACCTCCTCGCGCAAGCGGGCGAGGACCGGATCACGGTCCGGATCAGGCTGCACTCGCAGCCCTGGCACCTCTATTCGGGCGTGATCGTGCGGTGTGTCCTTGCCGCATCGACGCTCCCGCGCGGAAAGGAGGCCGCGAAGGCCGTCCTCTCCGCGGTCGCCGCCCATCGCGAAGAGTTCGAGTTCGAACGCCATTGCGGCGGCCCGAATCTCGACGTCTCGCCGAACGAGATCGTCGCCCGGATCGAAGGCTACAGCGACGTCGGGCTGTCCGAAGCCTTCGCTATTCCGGATCTCGACCGGGAGATGAAATGGCATTGCCGATACGCCCGCCAGAACGGGATCCACAGCTCCCCGAGCTTCATGATCGACGGCCTGGTCCAGGCCGACATGAGCAGCGGCGACCCGGTTTCCGCCTGGGTGTCACGCCTGGTGCCGGGCTAGCGATTACCTCGGCCCGAGCCCAGGACGGCGCCCTCTCGGCGGGTCCGGGACGCGAACGACCGTTCTTCACGCGAGAGACAACCTCATGCTGCCACGCGGGCGACGGAGATATGCCAATCGGTCGCGCCACCTTCCGGACCGACGGGAACCACCCAGACGGGATCTGGTGGTGGACGATGACCGTGGTCGGTCGAGGCCGCGACCCGGTGAGAAGCTCCGGCGTGAAGGACGCCAAGGAGGAAGTGAAGGCCGCAGTCGAACGCTGCGGCATTGTCACGTTGAGCGGGCCAGAGAGCGCTCATCGCCAGGCCTGGTCGAAGCCCTTCTGAAGTTGTCTCTCCCGCCTTAGACGGCATCAAGCTGAGTTTCTGGTGCGCGCGTCGCCGTCGTAATCTTGACTGATGTCCGCGGCATCAGTCGTGGCCCGCTCGCCGGCCCTGCGTGTCCGAACCTCGGTGAAAGTCTCGCCCGTGCTCTCGAGGACCGCCTGTCGGCCGGTAACCTCCTGATATCGGGTTGCGATCACGTCCACGTAGAGTGGGTCGAGCTCAACGCCTCTGCAAACCCGCCCGGTCTTTTCGGCCGCGATAAGGGTTGAACCGGAGCCGAGGAAAGGGTCGAGCACGATGTCGCCCCGGTTTGTGACATCGAGAAGGGCGTCCTCAAGCATGGTGACCGGCTTCACGGTCGGATGGTGCTGAAGCCCGCGCCGCGCGTCCGAGCCGACGCTCGAGGCGCCCGGATAGGTCCAGAGATTCGATCGCCAGCGCCCCCTGCGGCCAAGATCCACGTTATTTATGTGGGGCGCCCTCCCCTTCTTGAAAATCGGAAGGAGTTCGTGCTGCGACCGATAGAGGCTGCCCATACCGGCGTTGGTCTTGCCCCACACGACCAGATTGATCTGCTCGAGCCTGGTCGCGACAGCCGCCGCTGTCACGGACGAGAGTCCTCGCCAGTCTATGAAAGTCGCGAGAAGGCCGCCGTCGACGAGATGCCCCTCCGCCTCGTGAATCCAGGCCTCGTTGAAGGCCTGGAATTGCTCGGAAGTCATGTCCCCGCTCGCCATAGCGAACTCGCGGTGGTCGCCTCCCGTAACGTGACCGGCAATCCGAACATTGTAGGGCTGGTCGGTTAGAACGACGCGGGCAAGGCTCTCGCACATCGCGAGGTCCAGAGCCTCAGGCTGTGTCGCGTCGCCGCAAACGACCCGGTGCTCCCCTAGCAGGAACACGTCGGTCAGCCGCGCAACCGCGCGAGCAGTATCAGGCGGCGCGAGCGGCCCCGCCTCGACCGCCTCGGCTCCCTCCCCGATTAGGATTTGGTCGACCTCTCCAATCGAGAACCCTGAGATTTCGATAGGAAAGCCGCTTACCATCAACTCTTCCAGTTCGAGCTTCAGCTCGTCGACGTCCCACTCGCCTTTTTCGCCGAGCCGGTTCACCGCGAGCCGAAGCATCCGTCGCTCCGCTACCGTGAGATGGCTCGCGAGGATGCAAGGTACAGCTGAAAGGCCTAGAAGCTTTGCGGCTTCCACCCGTATTATGCCGTCGAGCACGCGCCCGTCCTCATCGATCAGCACTGGATCGCAGAAGCCAAGTGCCGCGATGGCGTTTGCTACCTCGCGGATGTGAGCTGCATCAGCGTTGCGAACCTTCCGGCGGACCGGAGCCAAGAGACCGCCGGGATCGCGCCTCACAAGCTGTAACTCTGGCAACATGTCGTTGCGCGGCGGATGGAAAGTCGCCGCATTCGCCACCTTCGCCTGCGCTGCCCGGCGCCTGCGGCTTGCCGCTTTTAGATTCTCAAGCATGCCGATCAACCCTCACGAGCTGGGTCGATATCGGAAGGAGACGGCTGTTCGGCGGCCTGTTCTTTGAACTCCTGCTGGCGCTCATGCATAAGTTCGAGCCGCCGGCGGACCTCTGCTCCGTGATCGACCATTCCTGCGGAGCCTTGATGTCGCTTTTCGGCTTTGTCTCGCAGCTTGTGCCAGAGGGCCATCTCTCTTGGTCCGCCGGTGAAAGCGTTCTGAAACGCCTTCCAGTCTAGCGCCTCATCATTTGTGAGTACCACCGGGGTTCCATCTATGATGAGACGCCGCTTCATCTTTCCGATACGTTCAGCGAACGAATGCCGATCGGTAACGGAAGGTCTGCGGCGGCCTTTTGCGACCTGATTTCCCGCAACAAACTTTCCCGCCTCGGGTGGCTTACCGTAACCGACGCCGTACTGCGCATTAGCTATGCGCTCACGGCGCTTCGCCTTCTCCCGATCGTTTTCCGAATCTGAACCAGACATTGTGATACCCCATGATGATGCGGCCTCCTCCTCCTCTTCAAGTGAGCCGACTCGGCTCATGCCGATGACCTAGCTGCAGGCAGGCAGAAAGGAAACTGCGAATGCCGCAGTGAGGGGTTAAATTAACTGTGCTCGACCAAGTGCCGCAACGGTGCCTAATCATTCCAATGCTGCACACCGAATTCCCGTTCGCAGATGTCCCATTCCCGTTTAGAGCCGGCTAAATTCCCGTTCAGCGACCAGCTTGATTCCTCGCAAGCCGTTGTGATCTCGAACCAAAAATGCTTCCAAACAGCTGCCGATTACCAAGTGGCGCAAAGATTTCCCGTTGAAACGGGTACTTCGTGTGTCGGAGACCCGTTTGGCCGGACTGCGTCCACCGCCACCTGCCCTCTGACGACCCCTGTTTCCGCCCTACGCGAGGTGGGTTCCGCGAGGTCACGTTACCCGGTCCGATACCCGACGGGAGCCGTATCGCCGCCCTCTTCGTCGCGCGCGACGGCGCCTACGCGAACCGACCCGGGTGTCTGTTGTGACCGGTACCTCGCTCGATAAGGGCGAATGGGTTCGCGGCATCGCGCATTGGCGCGATGCCGACACGGCCTACCTGTCCGTCGCGTTCACGTGGCGGCTGCCAGAAGCGCGTCGCGTCGCGGAATATTACCGCGCGATCGGCGTCAAGCGGGTCATCGCGGGCGGGCCGGGCGTCTTCACGCAGCGGAAGTATGTGGCCGAGTTCGCGGAGATTGGCGACCGCATCCCCGACGCGATCGCGCGCCACAACCCGTTCGCCACGCGCGCCAGCTACGGCTGCCCGGTCGGGTGCTGGTTCTGCATCGTTCCTAAGATGGACGGCAAAGCCTTCACATTCCTACCGGACTTCCCTGTCCGGCCTGTACTCTGCGACGACAACCTGTCGGCTCTGCCTGCCGACTACCAGCAGCACATCGTGAACCGCTACGTCCGGGCCGGTGTGCCGCTGCTGGACGCCAATTCCGGCTTTGAGCCGGCGACCTTCGATGAAGAGGTGTTCGCCCGTTGGCGGCCGGTCCTAAAAGGTCCGTGGCGCTTCGGGTTTGATGAGACGACAGAGGGTGAGGCGGTCGCGCGCGCCTTCCGCATCTTGAAGGACATCTCGCCCCGCAAGAAGCAGGTCTACACGATGATCGGCCACGAGCCGTTCGATGTGTGCATGGACCGGATCCAGCGCGTCATTGGAGCAGGGGGCGAACCCTACGCTCAGCCATTCATCAAGCTCAATGCCCTCGTGAAGGAGCCGGCCGTCCGCCACGATTGGACGCCCCTCCTTCTCCGACAAGTCCAGCGATGGGTGAACCGCCGCCTTTGGCGGAAAGTGCCGTTCGCTGACTACGACGCCTCGGCCAAAACGAGCAGACTGAGGATAGCAGCATGAGCGCTCGCTCCGTTCCCCCGTCCTCGGCCCGCGTGTTCGGGAGGAGGGGATCGTGACTGATCGACCGATCATCTTCTCGGCACCGATGGTGCGGGCGCTTCTGGACGGGCGGAAGACGCAAACGCGGCGGCTCATCAGGACGACCGGGCACGCCAATATTTTCGATGGTACGTGGACCGACGGATATGTGCTGGACCCCGGCAATGCCGATTGGCGCGCGAGGTTCATCCCCTACGCGGTCTACGACCGGCTATGGGTGCGGGAGGCGCACTACCTCACCGACGACGGGCACGAGGATTTCGCGATCTTCGCCGCCGACGAGAATGATGTCCGCGAGCATCTAGCCGAGATCGACTCTCTGCCGGCCAATTTCACCGCCGAACTCAGGGCCCGCCACCGCAGATTACGTCCCTCAATCCACATGCCCCGCTGGGCCTCCCGCCTGACACTCCACGTCACCGATATTCGGGTGCAGCGGCTTCAGGAGATCAGCCGCGAAGACGTAATAGCTGAAGGCGTCAGCGAGTGGGAGGGCATGTCGATCGCTAACGTCGTGGCCGGCTGGCATCAGCCGTTCGCGGTTCTCTGGGATAGCTTACACGGCTCCGGCGCCTGGAACGCGGATCCATGGGTCGTTGCGATCTCTTTGACCGTCGAGCGCGCGAACATTGATCGGGCCACCTCCCCCTCGAAAGACCAAACCGCGTTCCCCGGCAGGGATGGGACAGGAGAGCGATCATGAGCGACGAGCCCGAACTACGCCGGCAGATTGCCGTTCTAAGTGAAGCGCTCCGGGACCACTGGTGCCTCGCGGATGGCAATATGAAAGTCGGGCAATGCGTGGACGCGGGCCACTGCGGGTGCTCGACGGGCCTGATCCTCAAAGCCTACTCGCCCGTCCCCGCCCCATCCCCTCCACCTTCATGCGGAACGGGGGAAGCGACCTGATGGCCCGATACGAGAGCGACGCGGACCTATGCCGCCGAAAGGGCTGGTTGCCAGGAACGCGGTTGGTCGGAGACGAAGGCTACGGCCCGACCGTAATCGAGATCACCGCCATTGGCGAGAAAGAGCTTCTGGCGAAGACGATCAGCCATAATGGGGAGCCGGATTCAGACCGTGATGAGAGCCTGTGGACGCTTTCGTGCCGAGACTGGCGTCCCGTCCAGTCTTGACCGCCCTCATGCCCCGTCGAGAGACCCTTACCATCCGCCAGGCGATGAGGGAGCTTCCGGCTTGAAATCCTGGGCCAAAGGTGCGACATTTGGGTTGGTCGTCCCGTCGCCTTTTGGTCCTGAATCCCTCTCCGGAAGCAGGTCTGATTACGGTCCTGGTGAGCCGGGCGTTGGAAGCGCCCGGCTCACTACTCTTCGGTGCCGGACCTACCAGCCCCCCCCTTCACCATCCACGGCGTCGCACACCTTCATCCTGGCGTTGGGGAGAAGGAGAGCGGGGCGGGTCGGGGGACGGAAGGGCCGTTCGCGACCGGTAGCGTGTCACATCGGGACCACGCCCGGGATCGCGGACGAGCGGCCACCAGAGAAGCGGCGAAGGCCGCCGTCGAGCAGCGCTACCGAGACCTGTGCGCGGCCCATCCGGACAATCGGCGCGAGATGCAGGCGCATGCCGCGGCCGCGTGGGAACGGGCCGCAGCAATGTGGGAAAACAGAGGCGAGACGCCCTACGCCCGCCCCGCTGGCCAGCGGGCATCAGGGATGCTCGGTCTATGAAGGCGGATTGGCGGTTGACCGCGATGGTGGGGGTCGTGGCCGTGCTTGCTTTCGTTGCCTGCGGGGTGCTCCTAGTCTGGCTCGACGTGAAGCTGTGACCGAACCGATCCCCGCCTACGGCTTCAAGCCCGAGACCGACCGCTCCTACCTCGTATTCTGCCCAGAGCACGGGGGCTGGCACGTCGGGGAGTGGTGGACGGTCGACGGGCCCGGGCGATGGGTCCTGGCCTGTGATGCGGGCGTGGATCTCACGGTGTCGCATGTGCTCGAGCTGCCGGCTGACCCGATAACTGTTTCGGTCACGATCGCGTGGTCGCTGGCGCGGCAGGTGACGGCAGCGGGGCGGGCCTGACCATGGGTGGCGGATCGTGAACCTCGCGCCGGCGGTCGCGCTCATCCTCAGCCTCGCCGCGGCCGGGTGATGGGCGAGCGTTGAGGGCAGCTTCTCCGCTACTCCGGGTGCGCCATTGCCTCGACAAACTCGAGCAAAGCTCGCCGCTGAGGGCCCACCGGGATTGCGGCGAAAGCCCTAGCGAGCCGAGCTCCGTCGTTCGATTGCAGGAGAATGCCCTCTGGGGTTGCTGCGGCGATGCCGGGCAAGGCTTCTCCATCGACCAGGTCCGACGGGCGACACGCGAGGGCGAGGGCGATTTTCGAGAGCCTGGATCCTGAGACTCGGTTCAAGCCGTTCTCGTATTTCTGGACCTGCTGAAACGTGACGCCGGCTGCCTCGCCAAGCTTCGTCTGAGATAAGCCAAGCGCGGTTCGGCGTGCGCGGATCGCCTTTCCGATATCGCGGTCCACCTGCTCCGGCGCCTTGGGGTTCACGGTTCGAGATCCTAACGAGAGGCCTGCCGAAATCTGGGGTGCCATTCCTGATCGGCGCCGGAGCAAGATCGGGGCCGCCGCAGGTTGCAGCGAGGTCACGGTCGACCCGGAACAGGGTCCGGATCGCCTCCTGGTTCGTCGTAACGAAGTAGAGGTTGCACATGGCTGGCGAGCGTAGCTGAGCCGTGGCACGATCGCGAGATGCCTGACCGCTCGCCCTTCCCGTTGATCCCGCACCACCAGCCGGACGACATGCTGCTCCGGCTTGAGCTGTTGCGGGACGAGGCCAGTGCGGCGGGACAGGGGACCCTCGCCTACCTGATCGAGGTCGCGATGGTCGAGGCGAAGCGCATCTCAGACCAGGAGCGTCGCGATGTCGAAGAACGCGCGGCCGACCCATGGGACTTGTGGCGGCCGGTGTAGGCCCTGGCCAGCTCTGATCCCTTGCTGACGCAAATTGCTCCTGATCAGTAGCTGTGGCCTCGCGCGATCAGCCCGCGGACTTGGGAAATCAGCGTCGACGCTTGGTACGGCTTCGGCAAGAACTTTCCGTGGTCGGGCAGGTCCTCGTCCGTCAACGCGACGCCCCCGGAAGTCACCAGCAGGAGAACATGTGGCCAGCACCGATGAACCTCCGTTGCCAAGTCAACGCCGTCCATCCTCCCCGGCATCTGGACATCGGTGAAAAGGACGCGGACCTCACGCCAGCGCAATCTCATAATCTCCAACGCGAAGTCCGAGTTCTCCGCATCGATAGTCTCGAAGCCGGCCTCTTGGAGAAGGTCCACCGCCTCCATCCTGAGGAGGGCCTGATCCTCGACAACAAAAATCAGTGTCGGCGAAGTCGGTGCTTCAGTCATGAACCGGTCGACCCGCGGTGGGATCGGAGAACTGCGTTCGGTCGGGAAGGGTCCATCGGGCGGGCGAAAACCCTTTTAACCCGGACCACCCAATGGACGCTGGCCAGGCTGCCCGTTACGAAACACGACCTCAAAACAGGACCCAGTTCCCGCTGGGTTCACGCCGGCCGTCAGCTGACCTCTGAGCTGGCCAGTCAAGGCTGTCACGACCTTCATACCGAGGCTTTTAGACGGTCGTCCGGGGTCGAAATCCAGCGGAAGGCCGGTTCCCTCGTCGCAGACGGAGAGCGTGTGGCCTCCGTCCGCGACGCGATGGGAGACTGAAATTCGACCCGAGCCGTGTTTGGCCGCGTTGGTCACGAGCTCGTTGACGATCAGGCCGATAGGCTGGATCAAGGTGGTTGGCACGTCACCTTCATCGCCGCTTACGTCGATGGGTTGGCCGACAATGCCTGCCAGATCGGCGCAAAGCCGGCGGATAAAAGCGATGGCGGACGTCTCGGCAGCCTCATCGGCGTAAAAGTTGCGATGGACCTGAGCGACTGCTGACACGCGGTTTGCCGCAATCCGTAGTTCTAAAGCGGCATCGCTGCTGCCTGGATTACGGCTCTGCATCGTTAAAAGAGACGCTATGAACTGAAGGCTATTCATTACCCGATGATCAATTTCACGGGCCATTAGTTGCGCCTGAGACACTGCTTGCCGAGCCGCCAAGCGCAGCTCTATTTGGTCCATCACCACTGAAGCGAGGTCGACGAGGTCATCGATCTGACCCTGGTCGATGGGCCGGGGCGCTTGGTCGATAACGCAAAGGGTCCCAAGGTTGTGGCCGTCCCGTGTCGTAAGCGGGACGCCGGCATAGAAGCGCAGCCCAAACTCGCCCGCTACAAGTGGGTTAGCGAGCGACCGTGGATCCGCCTTTGCATCCGTCAAGATATGAGGATCGTTCGCGAGGATTGCCGAAGCGCAGAGGCCTGGGTCCCTACCAATCTGGCTTACCGAGATGCCGTGATGGGACTTGAACCAGATGCGGTCGTTATCGACGATCGACACGATGGAGATCGGCACCCCGAAGCGCCGAGCCGCTATTGCCGTAATGCGGTCGAATGCGCCATCGGGCGGGCTATCGAGGATGTCATACCGCTTCACGGCCGCCATTCGGCCGGCCTCATCGTAAGGAAAGGTGCTGATTGCGACGGCGTTCATAAGAGGCGTCCGGGAAGGAAGGGATCAATTACGCCTTGCAGCACGACTAGGCCAGCTCCCTTACGTTGCGGTTCCGAATGACCGCGGCAGGCGCGCGAAGCGGACGTCGCCGCGATATCCCGCGAACACTGTACCCGCCCTTCTTTGCCGTAGGCGCTTCGACCTATCAGCGCTGAAACACTGCCGAGTCCTCGCCCGTACGCAGCCGCTTGTAGGATGCGTGCCGGAGCTTGCCGTCCCCGGTCCATCCGCGGAACTCGACCTGGGCGACGAGCACCGGGTCTACCCACACAATGCGCTTCTCCTTCAACCTGACGGCCGACGTCTCGCGCCGGATCGCGTCGAGGTCTCTCCGGAGGGCCCGGGCGACCGTTTCGGAGAACCCGGTCCCGACGCTGCCGGCGTAGGCGAGCCCGTCGCTCTGGCGGCAGGCCAGCAGAAGTCGCCCGAGCCCGCCGCGGGCGACGGACGACGGCTCAT
This sequence comes from uncultured Enterovirga sp., assembly GCF_964242715.1. Lineage (NCBI taxonomy): Bacteria > Pseudomonadati > Pseudomonadota > Alphaproteobacteria > Hyphomicrobiales > Methylobacteriaceae > Enterovirga > uncultured Enterovirga sp. The sequence goes on along the minus strand of NZ_CAXTAZ010000009.1, from coordinate 69,601 downwards.
AGCCGATGATCAGGAAGGCCTCGCTCTCGATGCACTTGATCTTGAGCCAGTCCGTGCCGCGGCCTGAGCGGTACGGCTTGCGACGATCCTTCGCGATGATCCCCTCGAGCCCGTGCTCGCAAGCCGATCGGAAAAGGGCGGCACCTTCGCTGTGGACCTCTTCGGAGAGCCGGATCCAGCCGGCCGGGTCGGAGCCGGAGAGCAGTTGTTCGAGCGCGGTCCGGCGCTGATCCAGCGTCCCGGCCCGCAGATCGACCCCGTCCAGGTAGAGCAGGTCGAAGGCGTAGAACATGACCTCTGAGGCAACCCGCTTGCCGCCGCGGCCACCGAGCGCCTGCAGGAGCGCCGGATAGTCGGACCGACCCTGCTCGTCGAGCACGACGGCCTCGCCGTCCAGGATGGCGGTCCCGGCGCCGAGGTCGGCGGCCCGCCGCGGCGATCGCCGGAAAGCGATGCGTCCAGTCATGCCCGCCGCGGGTGATGACCCGCACGCCGGAGGGCTCGATATGGACGTGCAGGCGGTAGCCGTCCCACTTCACCTCGAATGCCCAATGCGGGCCCGCCGGCGGCTTCGCTGCGAGCGTGGCTAGGCACGGCTCGATCCGCTCTGGCATTAGGTCACGGAAGAGCTTTGCCTGGCGCGATGGCCGAGCATCCGGCCCGCGAAGGGCGACGTCCGTTGTGGGCGTGGCGCGGAGGCGACGCTTCGGCTTCTCGGGCGGCTTGGCCATCCGGGCAGGATGGGGCGGGCGGGTTAAGGTGGGGTCAGCGCCGCCACGAGGCCGCAATCTGCTGCCTCCTGAGTTTGCAAGTTGTGGGACGTTGCCCTATCTTGCCGTGCTCTGAAACGATGGACCAGCGAGACTTTGCAGGGGCTGCTGACAATTGAGTTTTGGGCCACCTCGTTCGGTGCGGCTGTTTCAGCTTTTGTAGCGGCGCTGATCGCCCCCGGCATGCCGGCAGCCGATGATGACGACGGCTGGGGCGGGTAGCTGCACATCGGCCCGACGGCCGATTTGAAGAAGTTCTTGTCGCTCACGACAAGAGCGTGTGCTGCGGCTCGTTGACGGAACAAGCCTGTCGATTGGCATCTAGTACTGCTGAGTCTTCAGAAGGTCCCCTTTGACCAAGATTGTCACTCGATATGGGCCCATGCTGGCTCCTGAGGCCAGCGGAGATCTCATCGGTCGCTTTCTCCGAGAATGCGGGGAGTGGGCGTGGGACGAGGTCGCTTTCGTAGGCTCGACCCTACCCGACGATGCCAAGGTGCTTGATGTCGGCGCCTATGTGGGAACGTTCGGCTTGGGTCTTAGTACTCTTGGCAGGCTGAAATCCGTCCACTTCGTAGAGGCGAATCCTCAGGCGGCTGCATACCTGAAGGAAAACATCGACTCGAACCTTTCTCCGTGTGGCCACGTAATAGAAGCAATCGTCACAGGTCAGCATAAAGCAACACGGATCGGGCGAGCTCAACTGGGTAACCTGGGATCTGCCTCATTTTCGGAAGCGAGCGACGGAGATATCACCTTCCTGCCGGCAGAACGCAGACTGACCCTGGCAGATTTGGACCAGGAATTCGGCCCATTCGACCTAATCAAGCTCGACGTCGAAGGTATGGAACTCGAAGTACTAGAAGCGTCTACGGCCTTGCTGTCCGGTGGACAAACCAGCTTTTGGGTCGAATGCAATGACACAACGGCATCGCTGTTAGTAGCCGATCTACTTATTTCGTCCGGCGTTGATGTCTACTACTTTGCGTTTCCATCCCACAATCCCGAGAATTTTAATGCTAAACAGGATCCTATCATCCCGTTTGCGTTCGAGGCCGGACTGCTTGCAGCCCCCCACAGGACGCCAACGCTAAATGACGCTCTGGCCTCTCACCAATGCGTTCTCCGGCGTATCCAGAGTTCCGAGGGGTTGCGGGAAGCAATGTGGCTAACTCCCCGATGGGGCAAGGACGAGTGGATTGGCGCGGACGCCACCCACCTCGTCGCGCTGCTAGGTCACGAACTGTCCGGCGAAGGGTACCAGAGCTATTTGCGGACGGGTGACGACCGAGGCGACGCCGAGGGCAGTCAGAGAGGGAGCAATCCGCTCGAACAGGCCAACGCGGCACTAGCCGAGGCACAGGCTTTGGCCTACTCCCGCTATGACGAAATCTCTCGGCTAACGGACCAACTCACGCGAACGGATCGAGCGCTCAACGAAGCGCAATCTATTGCATTCTCTCAGACCGACGAATTGTCTGGCATCACTGACCAACTCAGACGGACTGAACAGGCCCTCGCTGAAGCACAATCCCTCGCCTACTCACAAGCCGCCGAGATGGCCGCTCTCAGTGAACAGCTCAGGCAGACGGATGCTGCCCTGGGCCAAGCGCAAACACTGGCATACGAGCGAGCCGATGAAGTCGCCCGTCTCAGCAGTCAGCTGGCGCAAAGGCATTAGTCTGATCCGAAGAAAACTTGGATATGAGCGCTCTAATAGACGGACTTTAACTTAAAACCATGTGTTGCACGATGAAGTCGCCCCAGCTACCGAGGAAAAGCGTAATCCTCCCTGACTTGTCGTCTTGACCAAGATCGGGCCATCATTCGATGTTTTCGCAGCCAATACGTGACTCTAGCCGCAGCCCTGTTCAGGGCGACGACGGCGCGCGCCTAGCGTCCAAAGACATAGTCCTGACCGTCACCTCGGGCAGAAGCGGAACCAAGCTTCTGGCCGTCCTGCTTCGTGACGTTTTCGGGCTGCACGCCGAACACGAGCCGGCGCCGCGGGCGAATCTGGCCTTGCGGCCCGCCATTGCCGACCCGGCGTACGCGCGAGAGTGGCTCATCTCCGAAAAACTTCCGGAAATCGCGAAGTCCGGGGCGAGAACCTACATTGAGACTTCGCATGTCTACTGCAAAGGCTTCATCGAAGCCTTCTTCGCCTGCGGGCTCGAGCCCCGATTCATCATATTGAGACGAGACCCACGGGCGGTCGCGGAAAGCCTATTCAAGATGAACGGGATACCGGAGCGGACGGAGGCCGGTAAGCTCGTGCTGCTCGGCCCGAGTGACCCCCATGTTCTACCGTTGCCGGATTGGGAGCGATATTCCGATTACCAACTCTGCTACTGGTATGCGCGGGAAATCGAACGAAGGCAGGCGTTCTATGTCGGCCAGTTTCGATCGGGATCCCTGTCGTATTTCGATATATCGATCGACGAACTCATCGACGTTCATTCGCTTCTGCGGCTGGCCATGTTCATTGACCCGTCGGCATCGCTCAATGAGACATCCCGAGAGCGGTTCAAGGAGATCGTCTCGCGCAACCAGAACCCACGAAACGTTGCGCTCGAGGGCGCAGTCGACCGACTTCTTCCGTCGGACACGGCGCGGCAGGAACACGAGGTCGACATCGCCTGCGCGCCATACTGGATACCGTCGGCCAGGGCGCTAGCGCTCGGCCGCCACGCTCGCCCGTAGGCAAGAGCTCTTCCGAACCGCCGGTTCGAAAGGTACGAACCTTTCGTTCTAGATTGCGAATTCGTCAGAATGACCGTCGCAGAACGATACCGCTCTCGAGGGTCGCCTCGGCCTTGAGATCGCTCGAGAAGGAGCGATCGAAAAGATCGAAGCAGTCGAGGGCCCAGGCCGGCAAATCACGCTCCGCGTCGATACCCCCCATGGCAAGGAGCCCCGTCGCGCCGCGCCGATATTGCCTGTCGGGGTCGAACATCGGTACCACGTCGATCGAGTCGAACCCAGCTTCGCGCGAGGCTCTCTGCAGATACGTCCGCGTGAACAGCCACTTATCATCCATATACTGGAACATGGGCGAGCTCTTGTCGCTGCCAGCCCGAACCTCGATGTCTCGGCACATGGCGACCATGAAGGCCTTAGCGCTCTCGCTGACGCTCCCCTCAAGCTCGGCCCTGGCGAGGATCAGGGTGAACGCAGCCCGGATCACGCTGTAACCTTCGAACGGCTCGATGAAGACGGCGATCCCGCCGGGCTTCAGGGCCCGTTTGGCAGCCGCGAGGGCGGCAACGGGGTCGACCAAGTGATGCAAGATCGATCCGCCAACCACGACGTCGAATGATCCCGGTTTGAAGAAGTTGCGCATCGCATCGGTGCAGACGCAGTAGACTTGGTCATCGAGCGACTCAGCGGTGACATAGGATCGCAAGATTGCCAGGAGTTGCGGGGACAAGTCCGTTCCAACAATTGAGCAGTCCGGGAAGAGCTTGAGGCACGGAACAATCGTGTTCAGCCCGGAACCGGTCCCGATGTCCAGAATGCGCAGCCTTTCGCCACCGGGCTTTTGAACCGACGTGAATATGCGGTTGAACATGCCAAGCCAGTGATCCGACGCGCTGTATCGGGCATGGTACACCTCGGCATTCTCCAGAAACTGATCGGTAATCCCAGTTTTTTGCACATCCAGTTCCGGCTCCGGGACGTAGATACCTGCGTATCTGGCTTCTTTCTGGCCGAGATCGACGATTGGGACGACGAAGTAATCCTGTATATTCACGGTCAAATTCCTCGATGGCACCCGACCGGTTCCAACCGGGTCACGGACGATTGCGTCACGCCCCTGGCAGGATCCGGAGGAACCGCTCGTTGCCCTGCCATATGACGACGTCGGCCTTCCAATGCTCCGCGAAATCGAAATCCACTTCGTTCGTCCAGACGAAGACGAATTTTTTGAACCAGCGCGAGAACCACCACGAGAGAGCGGGCTGTCCATTCTCTGCGACGCTGAAATAAGAGTTTCCGAAAGCGACTACTGTCTGGCCAAACGGCGCATGGGGATTTTCCCAAACCTGCATGGTTCCGGTTACCCGGCCTGGACCTGCAGAGTTCTCCGACACCCGTGCAGCGTTCCCGACGAAATCAGGAAGATCGCGCGGGTCGACCTCCAGGAACTGGTCTACGTTGAAGGAGCCCATCATCCGGAGGCTGAGATCCCCCAACCGGTTTGCCACGCGGGAAAACTCGAACGGTCCCACATGCTTCCCGGTGAGCCTAAGGACGAGTTCGCGAAATACCGTGAATGTTCCGAGGGGCGAAAGGTGCGAGTCGGCGCGTCGGACCAGAGCTTTCGGCTGCTCGGCCGATCCGAAGGCGCGGAGACAGGAAACGTAGTTCCGGCTCATCGCCGTCTGAGCGATCTCGGCTTCGAGGAGCGATAGTAGAGGGGTGGGTGTAGCGATCTCGGTCGGGAATAAATCACTGATGATTGTGATCTTTTCCGGAATGACCGTCTGCACAAATTGCATGCCCAATACTGAGGCTCGGGAAATCCGCGCGGCGAGAATAGACATCCAGGCGCGACAGGGTCCTTCCACCTCGGCCGATTGATCGTATTGGGACAGAACGTCGTTCGATCCCCCGATCAGGAAAAGGTAGCCTTCTCGACCCAGTATCGCCGACCCGTCGGGCGACCTGAGGCCAAGCGGAAAGAACAACGGCACAACCTCTTGCGCGTGATCCGTCCCGACGCCCAGAGCTTTCGCGTTGAGATCTGCATTTAGGAGACGGGACGATAGGCTGATCAGAGGCGTAAGCACACCGCCTTCGATCGACCGATTGGACGTGCTAATTTCGCTGACCGCCGCGCAGAGAGCGGGCGTTTTCAGCGCGGCGGCGGTGTCCAATAAGGCCTGTGCCGCGGCGAGTAATGTCTCAGCCGCCTCGCTTAGATCAGGGGCGCTCAAAATGTCTTCCTCTCAACCTACGAAGACCGGTCTAACCGCTACACCGCCCGCTGACCTTCGGAGCGCAGCCAGGCAAGATAGGTGTCGGCCTCAAACGGCTCCGGAAACCGCTCTCTCATGCCGGGCTCGGACCGGTACAGGACCCGATCCTGATAATTGATGGCAGTCCCGTCGGAGTACTGGCCGTATGCCCACCATTTGGGCGGGATCCCCGCAGGCTGGCATCTGCCGATCGCCGATCGGTACCATTCGAGCAGCTCGAACACGATGGGGCTACCGAGCCCGTACCGCTCTATCATTGCTGCCCCAGGACCCTCGACCTTCGTGAAGTGGTAAAATCGCAGAGGCGAACCATTCACCAGGATGTCGCCGCTTTTGTTGGTCGTCAGAAAACGCCGGCTGAGATTCCAGCTGGCGACGTTATAGCCGGGATCGCGTAGTACGAAAACCTCCTCGAAGAACGCCGGGACCAGGTCGCACCAGCGCTGGTCCGTGTAGACCCCCTGCTCGGCCGCCTCGTAACAAAACTCGATCAAACGATCTTGCCACCAGCTGCCGAACCGCCGACCCTCTCTGCTATTCCTCACTGCTAGGAAACCGAGGTTGTACACACCATGCATCAAGGCACTGCGCTCGTTTTCCCAAATTGCTGACTTTGTCACTTCAGCATCGACGAGATGAGGAGTGAGGACAACCGAATTGGTCGTCAGGGCCTCTACAACACTGCCAAGTGGCCCAAAGAGGGCGATGTCCGGGTCGATATAGATCACAGCTTCAGCCCCAGCACTCAATATCGCGTTGAGGCAGAGACCTTTGACAGCCGTGCATAACTCAATAACATTGTGCTTGAAGATCCAGGCGTTTGTGGCCGTAGGCGCCAAATCTCTCGCCCATAAAACATGGTCAAACAGCTCGTCGACAATGTCGAACTGAAAGCCCGGTGGATGTTCGTCGGAGAGACACACCCACAACACCCAGTCTGGATGAAATTTCTTCACTGTCTCAGCAAGAACTCTGGCCCGCTGGAGGTACGCGAATGAGATGCTCGTATAACAATGTATCTCCACCTGTTGCGTACTCCGAACTAACTTGCGCGATCAAAGCCGGGCAGGGTCGGGCTCGGCTCCAGCCGCCCCGTGACGACGGCTGCTTTCCGGAATTCTTCAACGGCTGCGACCACGCTTCCGGAGGAAAACAGGGTGAACAGTTTATGCTCGTCCTGAAGAACCACTCCAGCCCTTCGGCCCTTCACAACAGCTGCGATATTCCCGCTGTTTTCTCGGGCGATGACGTATGCTCCGGCCAGGATGCCTTCGTGGGCGGTGTAGGAGAACGTCTCGTAACAGAGCGACCAGTTAACCACGACGTCTATATCCGCGTCCAAAAGAGCGTTGACCATCGCTTCTGCGTCGTCTGGTGTAACAGAAACCGTCACATGCTTCACATCGCCCAACCGGCGCGGTGCCTCTTGTGAAAAGAGGAAGAACTCGTACCTTGCGTCGTCAGCGCGTTCCGTGACGAGCGAACTGAAGACCTCCCATCCCTTCAGGTAGATTGGTGCGCCAATGTGCGCAATTCGCAACTTTCGGTCGCTGATCGGGAGAGCTGCGCGCACGCCGACCCGCTCCGGCTTGCCTAGTGGACGTACCTGCGCCTGGCGATAAAGATATGGGCTGACTGACACCCAGAACTTTCGAGCGGTATCCGACGGCGCCAGCACGGTTGGAGATAGCGACGTGAATATGTCTGCAACGGCTTTCACATGCTCGGGGCGCTCTCTGCCGTACGCGCAGATCTGGCAAGCGGTTGATCCGACCGCCGGAGCCCAGCAGAACTCAATGTCATTCCGTAAAAGGGCGTAGCTGGAACAGAGTGTCGAGAAATCGTGGATCCACACGAACGAACGTTCAGGTTTGATGTGGGTAGCAAGCTGCTGCAAGAACGATGGGGCGTGTCCCAGCATTGAGTGAATTGTCAACGTTAGGGTGGCTTGGCCGTTCTCTCGTTGCTGGAGGTACGCGAGCAGGTCAGCCCCGCTAGCACGGCCAACACGCTCACCGTCTACAATTACTGTGACAATGGCCCTACTCGGATCCTCAATCTCGCGTGCCAGTCTCAGCGAGGGCTCCGCTGGGGAGAGATGAAGGTAGGAAATTCCGACCTTGTTGAGTGAGACCTGCTCGTGGCCGACTACATTCTGCACGCCCCCGCTTACTCGAATATACTCGTCGTGACTGACCGAGATGACGATTTGGTCCCGGTGCCTCGGTATGAGCAGATTCAGTATTCGGATTAGAGCCTCTGCCCCTAGCACGCCTTTGGGCGCCCGCAAGGTAGGTAATGCGGGCCCCTTGTGCCTTCTGTGTGCATCCGCGATCAGGGCGCGCACTGTCCCGTAAGGGCGGGTGGCAAGTCTCCCCTCTGAACGGCCAGCAAGAAGGTAGTGATGAAATGGCTCCATCCCGGCCACGAGGACGTCAGGATACGCCTCTAAGTAATAAAATGGGTCGAATCCGGAAATGGGGTGTCTGCCTTCGCGCCAGCCTGTAACGACATAATGCTGAAGCGGATCCATACCTGCTTCAGCGACGTCCGGGTTTTCTGTTAGGTAGAGTTCCCGGTCGAAATGCTCCGCCACAACGTCAGGCACGTCAGCGGCGCTGTCATGTATCGGCTGAGCCGGAGAGCTCGCGGGAACTGCCTCGGCAGCTAGCGAGGGCCTACCCTCGCTTCGCCCAACTATGATGTAATGGTAGAAAGGGTTCATCCCACATTCTTGAACGTCAGGATTCGACTCCAAGTAGTAAGCGCTGTCAAAATCCTTCGTGGGGTTACGACCCTCGCGCCACCCTGCTGCGATATAGTGTGCCAACGGGTCCATGCCCGCCTCGGCTACGTCCGGGTACTCACGCTTATAATGCTCGCAGTCAACTTGCCCAGCTAATGCCTCCCAAACTTCCGGAAAAAACGTCTGGATGCTCTCCGCGAGCGTCGGCTCCCGCATGCCGGCCAGAGGCGGCTCCGGCCTCAACGAGCGCCTACCCTCCTTTTGCCCCACCGTTAGATAATGGTAGAAAGGGTTGACCTCGCCTTGAACGACATCTGGGTTGGCTTCTAAGTAATACGCGCTGTCGAAATCCGGCTTCGGAAAGCGGCCTTCCTGCCATCCGGCCAGGATGTAGTGCTCCAACGGGTCCATGCCCGTCTGAGCAACGTCTGAATATTCTTCGAGGTAGAACGCGCGATCAAAATGTTCTCCCAGCGTCATCCAGACTTGGGGGGAGTACCTTTGGCAGCTGTCGGTCGGTGCCTCTTGTGGGCGCGGATCGGACGACGACATATGATGGGTTTGACCTTGTTGCCTCTTTTTATCGAGGCCTAGGCAACTGAGCAAGGGCGCTTGGACGCCTTGTTCCGGTTTGGCTGGCTCGCCTGCTACAAACTCTGAGAGGCGAGGTTCTCTAATCGCGCGTAAGCGCGCCCACCCCGCCTTCCGCTCTCTCTCGGCGTGTCCGAACGCTCTCACCCCTGTATTCCCCTGAGCGCGCGGCTGGTAGGTATTCGAATGTCGGACGGTCTACCGCAGGCTTGGCTTTGGTCCGGCTGGAACGCGAGCGGAGATTTCGCAGTGTCGCACGTGCTGCACTGGCCTGCTCACCCGATGACAGTGTCGGGCACGATCGCGTGATCTCCGGCGCCGTAAGGCACGATCGCAAGCGGGGCCTGACCATGGTCGTCCGACAATGAGCGCCCCGGTCGGGCTAGTAATGGCCCTGCTCCTCTCCGGGCTAGCCGGGCCCCCTCTCGATTGCGGCGCCGCCTTCGCGACGCGCAACGCCCTGGCCCGGGAGGAATCGGCCATCCTGCAGCTCGAGGCGGATCGCGGGCGCCTCAGCGCGGCCGAGCGGGCCCGCTTGGCCGAGATCAGGAAGCGACGCCGGCAGCTGCTGGTCTGCGGATAGGCATCACCAGCCCCAAAGCCTCGCGCCGGCCCAGAGCGCCCCGATCATGACGAGAACCGCCGCGATGGGCATGATGACGTCGAGGAGGATGCGTGTGAGGCGGGGAAGCGGTTTCGATTCGGGTCGTATAGGATCCAGCATGAGGCTGGTAGCCGCGAGAGGCACGAACGGATGCGCGAGCGGAACTAGGACCGTCCCATCGCCACCATCAACCCGAAGGCCAGCAGCGCGCCAATCGCGCCCTCGGCGTCGATTACCTCCCGACGATCTCGAACGTGAATTCCCGGACCGGAGCTCGGATCGGCCAGAGCTTGTGAACGACGTTGCAGGCGAATTCTGCGGCCGTGATGTAGTGGGCCGGCCCGGGCTTGAACGCGGCCGGTACCGTGACGTGGACCAGGAAGCTGTCGTTTCCGATGGGGCCGGGATCGGTCTTCAGGTCGAAATCCTCCAGGATCTCGCGCCCGCCGGCGCTGTCCCGCAAAACGCGGTCGGCGTGGATCGCGCACGAGCGATGCCGGACGACCTTGAACCGCATCGTGAAGGGGTCGCCCGGCCGGACCATCGGCGTCAGCACCTCGGCCGAGATGATGGAGATCGGCGGGTCACGGTCAGCCAGGAAGGTGCCGAAGAGGCCGGCCAGCAGAGCCGCGATGAGGAAGCCGGGAACGACCACGGTCATGGTGAGCGCGCGCATGATCACCGACCGCCTCCCTTCAGCCAGGCGAAGATCTCGATCCCGGCCTTCGCGAGACCCCACGATCCGAGGAACACGCCCGCGATCGTCAGCCCGAGCCATTTTCCGAACTTTCCGATCGTCTGAGCGGCGCTGTAGTCCCGCAGCATCTTGTCCAAGGCTTCGAGCTCGGGCTTGCTCTTGCCGGCCAGCCACTCGCGCACGTGCGCCGGCAGCGGGGTCGCGCCGGCCACACGTTCGCCGACCCGCTTCGCGATGCTCTCGTCACCTCCGAGGTGAGGTATCTGCCTCACGGCCGCGACGATGGCCGCGATCTCTTCCTCGTCCTCTCGGGTCATGGGCTTAGAGCCCCGCCTGCCGGATCGTGCCCTGCCTATAGAGGGCTCGGATCTGCAGGGCATACTTCAAGCCCTTCATGGCCGCCCAGATGCCGGCGAGCAGCCCGAGAATCCACCAATGGTGGAAGACCCATTGGACGAGCCCGATGCCTGTCGTGAGGATCGTCTGGATCGTGCTGAGCGTTTCCGATGCCTTGTCGGCCGTGCCCTTGATGCCGTCGAGCACGCCTGTCTGATCAACGCCGCCGAGGATTGAGAAGAGCCCTGACAGGATACCACCGCCGACAAGGGCAGCCGGGGCCTTGACCGGCGTGTTGCCCTCGGCGCGCAGCTCGGAGACGGTCTTGGTCGCCCGAGCCTCCGCCACCTTGCGGCGCTGCAGCTTGACCATGGACGCGAGAATGTCGTCGGACAGCGGCCAATCATCGGGTGGCTTGATGGCCGGGAACTGCTCGGCCAGAGCGAGCGTGACCGCGGTCTTCGTGCTCGCCCCCCACAGCCCGTCCGGATCGCCGACCTCCGTATAGCCTGCCGCGAGGAGCCGGTTCTGCGCTCGGAACAGGACGATGTCGCCCTTGTTCGTCCCGACCAGGACGACGCTCTGCGGCTTCACGCCGATAAGGCGCTTCCACAACGGCAGGGCCTCGATGACGGGCTCGACCGTCTCGACAACCGGCTTGTCGGTCGCGATCGGGACGTGGGAGATGGTCTTCGGCTTGGGCGAAACGGCACCGACCACCTTGACCGAACTCCGGTCGTTGGACCGCGCTTTCGGCAGCCGCACGCTATACATGGTCAGGAACTGGTCGCGCTCAGCCTCCCGCCGGGAGGTGACCTCGGGCGGCTTCGTCCATTGCATGATCAGCCGCGCGACCTTGGCCCGGGGCCGGCCCTCGTTCAGGGCGCGGAGGAAGCCGGAGCGCTTGAATCCACCCACGCCGATGTTGAAGACGATGGAGGCTAGCGCGTCGGCCTCGTTCTGGCTGATCGGCACCTTCACGGCCGCGAAGGCCGGCGCCGCGTGCGTGTCGATATCCTCGCGGAGAAAGGCCTCGGCCTGCTCTCGCGTGATCTTTTGGCCCTGCTTGACGCCCTTCGTGTGGCCCCAGCCGATCGTCCAGACGCCGACGCTGTCACGATACGCCGTGAGACGAACGCCCTCGCGGGACTGGATGGCCGCAAGGCCGATCTCCGATACCTTCATGGTCGGTCTCCGGTGGTCGGCGCACACCTCAGCGCCATGCTGATGTTCGAGTTCGGCGCAGCGGGTCAGGGCCGCCGCGAGGTCGCCGTCGAGGAGGTCGGGCAGGTCGCGCCAGCCGTCAGGGGTGCGGACGTAGAAGCGCCAGGTCAGGGGCGAGCGGGCGGAAGCGGGTGCCGGCTCGCGAGGCAGGCGACGAGCGCGAGCAGAAGCGCCGCCTCCAGGGAGGGTCGGATCATCGGTGATCTCCGGGCATGAAAAAAAGCCCCGACGAAGCGGGGCGGTAAGAACGAGGGATCGTGATGTGACGGGCGAGGCCGGCCCAGCTACCGAACGGAATGCCGGGATGGGTCCGATGGCGGTTGAAGATCGGAGGCTCTGAATGCCGATAAGGACGACGTACGCGGTTCGAGTCTTCGAGCGGTCCGGTGCCCGCCTAGCTTCCGGCAAACGCGTCGCTGCAGCGACGATGGTCAGCGCATGTCACATGGCCCAGGCGCTAGCCGCGAAACATGTAGGGGCCGTCGCACTCCGGATCGTCACGGACGACGAGGGCCGCCACCCGACGGCAACCGTCGTCGGTAAATTCGGCGAGATCCCTGACAACTTCGTCGAGGGCATGCTCGACATCTAATCAGCGGGAGGCCGAGCGTTGCAGGGTGGATGTGATCTTGCGAGGGACGTTCAGCCCCGCCGTCGGTGGTCCGGAAGCGGGGTCAGAGCCGGGCGGGAGACCCGAGAGAACTCTCGCCCGGCTCGCCTCGTGCTATGGTCTGTCAGCCCCGGCGACCGCCCGGTCGCCGGGGTCAGAGCCTGACGGACGCCCAGAGACGACCCTGAGTTCGGCTCGTTCACACCGGTACCGCTGTGGACGTCAGCGTAGCGCGACATCTCTATTAGCCAGGCAGCTGCATGACAAATGGCAAAAACCAACTCAGTTTGGCGTTCCCTTCAACTCTCTACTTCTAAAGTCCACCATAGATGAAATTTCACGAGAAAATTTCATCTACGTAATCTTGATGACTCCTCGCTCAGGAAGCTCTTGGTTGACAGAGATGGCGCGGGAAAGCGGCGAACTGGGGACACCACAAGAGTGGCTCAACTATGGATTTCTGAACTCGGAGAAGCAGGTTCTCGGATGCAAGTCGGCTCGCATGCTCAACATAACGGACATTAACACGTTTGTGCGTTCAGTTGTCGAGGATTACAGGTCGCCACGGCGATTAATTGGCATTGAAATGGCAATGTGGAACTTGGAAATGATGTCGGGATTGCTACAATCTCGCGCAGACGCGGTCAGATCCATAAAATGTTTTTTCAGTCTACGAAGGCGAAATATCCTCAAGCAAGCTATCTCGTCATACCGTAGTGACTTTACGGGGTATTACCATTCGTTCCAAACGGATCTTAACGCGCGAGAACGCTTTGATAGTTTGCCGTACAGCGCCGAGGCTATACTTAACTGCGTGCGCATACTCATCGAAAATGAAAAGAGAATGGCCGATACATTCTTCTCGTGCAATATCGAATCAAAGCAAATCTGGTATGAGGATTTGGTAAATGATCCAGCAGCGGTCATGTCATGGATGGTCAAATGCATCTCCGGGGAGGAGATCAAGGTGAAAGACCCGAAGCCTGGCGAGATGCGGCGCATTTCGGACGACACCTCGCGCCTTTGGCATGATCGTATGCGCGAAGAGCACGGCAGCACGATATCGGAACTCGAAGTGGGACGGCCGGGTTAGACGCCGCAATGCGCCTCGAGCGCGGCGAGCCGGGCCTCCTGGCCGCGGGCGATGAAGAGGGCGAGCTGGTCGGTTCGGAACCGGTACTCGTTGCCGGCCGGACGCTCCGGGACGCCGGCTCGCCCTTCCTCGCCGAGATCGAGCACGGTGCCGTCCTCGTCGATCACGGCCGGACGCGCCTCGATCGGCGGGATGGCGGGGCTCGCCTCCCACGCGTCGTAGCAGATGAAGGCCTCGGCGAAGGGGTCGAGGCCGTGCCCTTCCAGGATGTCGATCGCGCGCTGCACGGTCAGGCCGGTGTGAGTACGCGCGACAGCTTCGCCCTTCTCGGCGATCGAGGCGAGGAATTTGAATGAGCCGATCGCCGCGGCAAGGTCGCGGGCGGCCGCAATGCGGGCGGCATCGAAGGGCTGCACCTCCGTCTTCAAGCGCGCATCGGAGGTCGTTACCGTGCCGGTCGGCGTGAAGACCGTCCCCCCGAACGTCGTGTTGCCGTTCGATCGGGTGATGCTGATCGCCGCGCTCAGGAACGTGCCCGTGTCGCCGTACCTGAGGAGGGCATAATTGCTGCCGACGTTGCCGCCGCTCTCGTTTGTTCCGTCCGAGAAGAACTGAAACCAGCGGTTCACGCCACCGATCGAGACGGTGGTGCCGAGCGTGGCTGGAGCCGTAGCTGCCTGATACGTGAGGAACGGACCGGCGCTGTTGAGGACCATCCCTCCGAAGGTCGGCGTCACCGTCGCCCCGAGCCCGACATCGCTCGCGCTGTTGGCAGCGACGGGCTTCCCGTTCGCTCTGCTGTACCGGAGAACCCTCCAGTTGCCCGAGGCGTCCGAGACAGCCTCGGCCGTGTCGCCGGCTGCGGTCACGATGTTTGCGCCGTTGGCGGGCAGCCTCAGCGAGGTCGCGTTATGGGTGAGGGTGAGCGCGCCGGCGAAGACAATCCGCCGTTCCTTGTTCCCGCCCGAGCCGAAGGAGGTGATCGTGGTCGTTCCAGTGATGTTCACGCGACGGGTGGGCGCCGCGCCGATGTCGCAGGTTGCAGCGGACGCGACGTCGGTGGATCCAGAACGGAAGTCGACCGTGCCGTCCTGGCTCACGACGAGAGCATCGACGAAGGACGCCCCGTCGGTCGAGGCTTGGAGAAGCCAGCGCTGTGCGGAACCGACCGTCTTGTTTATCGCCTGGAACCAGGCCTGCCCGGCGATCGACCAGACCTGCCGGCCATAGGTCGTGACCCCGTTATTGGCGCGATCGAGCGTGACGGTTTTCGACTCGCTGTCCGCGTTCGTGTCGGCGCCGAGGAGCCTCGTGAGGTAACTGATGACTCGGGTGAGGCCAGCCAATGCGAGCGACGTGGCGGAGCCGGTGAAGCCCTGCGTGTCGAGCACGAAGGCAGCCGCGCTATAGCTCGTCGTCGTGCTGTAGGGCTCCGCCAGCGTGAAGGTCGCGCCCGTGCTTCCCGTCGGCGTCCAGTTCAGGATGCGGACCTTGGGCCCGATCACGGCATTCCGGCTGCCGATCGAGATCGTCATGTCCGACTGAACGGTCCACGCGCTGACGTCGCCGGCCACGCTGCCGGCCGACGAGTTCGCCGCGATCGTGATGCTGACGCTGGGCGCCGGGTAGTAGATCGACATGGGTCAGTTCCGGGCGTGAAAAAGCCCGCCAGAGGCGGGCCGGGAGGCAGGCAAGAGCAACGGGGCGGGTCAGTGCGCCGTGACGGTCTCGGCAGCGCCGGCGGGCGCCAGTGGCTTGACGGGGGCAGGCAGAGCCGGCGTCTCGGGCGGATCCTCGCCGAGATCCTTCAGGCGCGCCCGGAGCGTGACGTTGTCCGCATCGAGCCGCTCGGCCACCTTCTGCATGACGTCGCGCTCTCGGCTGACGCGGGCGAAGATGACGGCACCCTCGACAAGCCGCGCCTGCGCCACGTCGCGCTGCCGGACGACCTCGTCGAGCTGGGCCTGGACGAGGACGGGATCGAGCGCGAGCGGGATCGGAGCGTCCGACATCACGACGCCCTCTCGATTTGCGCCGGCATGAGGCGGAGCGGCAGCTCCATCCCGTCGGCATTGTGGACGAGCAACGTCGTGACCTTGTCCTCGGGGTGATAAGCCAGCACGACCCCGATCGGGCTGAGCAACATGGCCGTCCGTTCGAGATCGCCATCCGTGACTCGGGCGACGTCGCCCGACTTGAAGGCCGCGGCTTGCAGGCGGGTTTTCACCTCGGCCTGGAGGATCGCCAGCAACTCCTTCGGTGAATGCGGCGACGTCGCCGTGACGGTGCGGGTGGTTTCGATGGGCATTATGGTCCCCCTTGAGTGATTTCGTCTTCGCTCGCGCTTCAGAGGCCGGCCGGGATGGGTGGGCACCGAAGCCTGGCATCAGGTCGTGCCGCTAGGAAATCGGCTCGGCCTACTCCGTTACATTCGAAGGAGGCGCGTAGGGTTCGATTACGAGTTCGCCTGCTTCAACCTTCGCTACGATTATTGCCCAATACTCTACGCGAATGTCGGTAGGGAAACGGTAGCGGCCGGCCTCCGTCACCATCTCCACGTATCTGTGAGCCGGATCGAGATATCGGACAGTCATCGGCGTCGTAGCTCGACCTGAAGGCGCGTCGGAGGGGTAATAGATATTGTTCTACCGGGCGGTACGACGGTCGTGTTTTTGATCTGTAAACGGTAAAATGTCGGAACAGTGCAGTTTACATCAAAAGAAAACACAGATGCCGTCGTAAATTGCTGCGTGCGGATGATTTCACCGGAGGCGTCGCTAACCAATCGCATTTCGATCGTGCTTGACCCACCCGAACCCGTGATCGTTGCATTGATGGTGGCAATCGCAAATGCATAAGCTCCTGGCGCGCCAGCAACAGCCATGACAACGATGTCATACCAAATTCCTGCGTTTGACGGGTAATTTCCGACCGGCGCACCGAAATAGCCTTCAAGCAGCGTGTTGATGGCGCCTGGCGCTATCAGTGACGTCGTGACGATGAGGTTCGCGACAGAGAGAGTGCCCGTGGCTGAGTCGTAGATGAATCCCGGAACGCCCCCGGAACCGTCCCCGAACAGGACCTTCGTCGCGTCGAGCAGTATCCGGCTTGTCCCGTCGTTCATCGCCAGAACGGTGATGCCCGTCGGTTGCCCGTTCGCGACCAGCCTCATGCGGTAGGCGGCATAGGTGCCGGCCGGGCCGCTCTCCGCGAACAGCCCGATCTGGCCCGAGGCCGAGCCGTAATTCGACTTGACGTTGACCGCCGTGATGTCGGCCGCCTGAGCGATCTCGCTCGCGATCCGGGCCGAGTTGATCGCGTCGGCGTAGGCCTGAAGGCCGCCAATCGACGCTGCGTTCGATGCCGCGCTTGAGGACAGTGCGAAGTTCGAGGCCACCTGTGCCTGCTGAAAAGCGATCAGGCCGGCATAAGTGTTCGCGAGACCCGTCGCGGGATCGTTGAGGGATGTCTCGAGCGCTTGCGTTCGGGATGCTAATCCGCTGATGGCCGTCGCCCTCGTGGTCTCCTCCGTGACGAGGCGCGCGAGGTTGGTCCCGACCGTTGCTGACAGACCGGAAAGCGAGGTCGACAGGGCCGAGGTCTCGCTCGCCCTCGTGGTCTCCTCCGTGACGAGGCGCGCGAGGTTGGTCCCGACCTGGGCGGCCACACCCGTAGCGTAAGTTGAGAGCGCAGCGTCGGCGCTCGCCCGAGTGGTCTCCTCCGTCACCAGCCGGGCAAGGTTGGCGCCGACAGTTGCCGTCAGGCCAGACACCGACGTCGATTGCGCAGAGTCTGCATTGGCCCGCGTCGTTTCCTCGGTGACGAGGCGGGCGAGGTTAGTCCCGACCTGGGCTGCGAGCGCCGTTCTGGCCGTGACCTCGGCCGTGTCACCGCTCGCGATCGCTTGCTGCAGCTCCGTATATTGAGCCGCGCTCTGGTCTCTCACCGCGAAAAGCGTCTTGGACGCCTCCGAGATCGCCTGCCGGTTCTCCTCGAGCCTGGACGTCGTAACCTGCTGTGTGGTGGCAACGATCTGGCCAACCCGGCCCGTGAAGGCGCTGACGAGCCCGGTCAGGTCGGCGACGGCAGTGTTGGTCAGCTCGAGGTCGGACGCGAGCCGGCCGGCCGAGGTCGACTGCACGATCGAGCCGAAGGCCGTGATCGCCTGCTGAGCCGCCGTGACGAGCACCCCAAGATCGTCAACCGTCGCCTGGGCCGCCTTGGACGAGATCGAGCCCTGAAGCGCGTCGAGGCTCTGCTGGACCGTCGTGACCTGCTGAAGGAGCAGCGCGCCGTTCACGGTTCCGGACACGATCGACGACGCGATGAGGTCGACCGTGCCCTTCAGGGCATCGAGCCCGACTGACACCGAATTGACGCGGCTCGTCGTCTCGGTCCGGACCTCCTCGACGCCCCGGATCAGGTAGCCGCCGCCGCTCTTCGTGAGCCCGGCCGAGTAGATCTGGCCTTTCAGTTCCGAGAGGCCGGAGACCACGAAGGCGACCGCCTCGTTGATGAGGTCGACATTCGCCTGAACCTGCTTGGCGGAGCTCTGGGCCGTGCCACGCGTATCGGGATCCGACGACAGGGCGCGTTCGACATCGCTGAACAGCGCGTCGGCCCGGGCGAAGGCGTCGGCCGCCGCATCGAACGCGTCAACCGCCGCCTGTTTCGCCTCTCCGATCGATCCCGGGCCGCTGCCGGTCAGGATGCCTTCGAGCACCTCGTCGAGATGCCCGATCTGAGCCTGGACGAATTGCTCGCTGCTCGTGACCTGAACCCATGGCGTCCAGGTGGTCGTCCGGAGCGGGGTTGTCCGGATCGTCGCGCGCGCCTCGTAGGGCGTCTCGCCGACGACGCCTTCGGAGATCAGGATCTGGCCGTCCCCGGGCGACGCGTCGGTCGCTTTCAGCGTCGTGGTGGTGCCTATAATCCGGTACTGCACCTCGACGGTGTCGACCGCCGGATCCTCCACGGGCGTCCAGGTGCAGAGGAGGCCGGGCGATTGCGTCGTGCCGTCATCGCTCGCGATCGCGATCGGCTCGACGTCGAAGCTGGCAACCGTCGAGATACGATTGCCCGGCTGAGTGCGGGCCCGGATGACGGGCGGCGCGGCCTGGTCGACGGCCGTCCAGGAGAAGACCGCCGCATTCGTCTCTGCCAGCATGAGGCTGACGGCCTTCGTGGCGGGGTCGGGGTCACGGTCCGAGATGCGCCAAGTGCGCGTGCCGTAGCGCTCCGAGGCCCAGGTGATCCAGTCGCCGACCTGCAGGTCGACGTGATTGAACCCAAGCGGGATTTGCCCTGAGGCTTGCGCCCTCGCCTCCAGGCGCCGGATCTTGGCGATGCGCTCGGCCTGGAATTGCGACGGCACGGCGAGGAGGTCGAGCGTCTTCCGCAGCTCTTCGCCGTCGGTCTCCTCGTCGGCCGCCGATATCTGGGCGCCATAGCTCTGGGGCTGGTAGCCGGAGGCCGGGTCGAGGAACTGGCCGTGGATGCCGTTGACGAGCTCGGCCCGGCTGCGCTTTGCCGCGAAGGAGACAGGCTGCCCGATGACGAGGTCGGCATCGGTGATGGTGCGGACGGGCGATTGCGCGGCGCCCGCCTGGCAGAAGTAGCTGCCCTGGTAGTCGTAGAGGTAGCCGGCGAAGGTCGAGAGCAGCGTGTCGAGCACCTGCCGATGCTGCACGCCGTCGTCGGCGGTGAGGATCGAGGCGCAGCGGTAGCGCTTCTCGGTCCCGCCCGCGTCCAGCGTGACCGCCTCGTCGGCGATGTTGGCGGCCGCGACGAAGGTCTCGCCGATCAGGTCATAAGCCGGCACGCCCATGCCGAGGATGCGCTCGCCGCCCCGGTAGAAGCCGCGGAGATAGTTCTCCGTCGCGACGACCGGGTTGTCGTTGAAGGCCCAGGTCGCGACGTCGTCCCATCGCTGCGATCCGGAACCGCCGGCCGTCGAATCCTGCCGGCGATCGTAGAGAACGGCGCCGTCGAACTCGAAGGAGAGGTCCGGTATCCCGCTCTCGTAGAGAGGGGCCTCCGCGACGTAGTGATAGCGCACCGCGGCATAGGTCATGCCGCTCAGGATCGAATTCTCGGTCCAGCGCCCGGGCGGGTTCGAGGATTGGACATAGGCCGGATCGGCAATCGTCTGGCTGCCGTCCCAGAAGGTGACGAAGATCTGGTTCGGATATTTCTCGAACCGGTAGTAGCGGAAGCCGAGCGCGCTGCCGTCGGTGTCCAGGATCGGCGTTTCCTTGACGCCGTTGATCGTGACGGAGACGAGTTCCTTCGACCGCCAATCGGAGAGGACGAAGATCTGGTCCAGGAAGGTGTTCGAATAGCCCCAGGTGTTGACGTGGACGAGGTGACCCTTCGCGAGGACCCGACCGACCGGGATCTGCCGGGCGACGTCGCCGCCGATCTGGATCGAGGTCTCGACCCCGGTCAGCGACTCGCCTGCCTTAGGTTTCGGCGCGAGCGCCTGGGCCAAGGTCGAAAGGCCGAGGCTGACGGCGATGCCGACGAGCGTGCCGCCGATCGAGCCGGCCAGCGCCGCGCTCGCGCCGAGCGAGCTGATCGCAGCCGTCAGCCCGATTGCCGTCGAGATCGGCTCGGCGCGCACGGGTTCGGGCACCGCGACCCATGCCGTCGCGGCGAGGAGCAAGAAGCGGAGGCGCATCACACCCTGAAGGCTCGGAGGACAAAGGCGCGCGGGATGCGGATGTTGCCGGGCCGGTCGGCATGCTTGCCGACGAAGCCCGTGCCGATGCAGACGACGCCAGCGAAGCCGGAGCCCTCGGGCACCTTGACGACTCCGAGGTCACCGCGGCCCGCGAGTGCCGGCGGCACCTCCGGGAAGGCGCTGGCGAAGGCGTCCGCCACGTTGGCGAAGCCGCGCTGCCGGAGCAGCTTCCCGGCCCCGATCTCGCTCGTGTAGCCGCCCCGGACGCCCGGCCAGGGCTCGGCGCCCGTCATCGCGAGGACCGCGTCCATCGGCAGGAGGTAGCAATCCGAGACGCCCCAGCCGAAGGCCAGCGCATCATGTCGGGCCACGATATCGAGAAGCCGCTCGGGCCAGTCCTCGCGACGGGTCAAGTCACGCGACCGAAACAGGCGAGGCCGGGCAGCCTTGCGGCACGACCCCGGCCTCTTCACCATCGGGAGTTGCGACACAGCCGATGGAGAATGGGGATGAAGAAGATGCCGAGTAGGAAACCCTACGGGCGCGTTGTGGCTTCGGCCTCAGATCACCCCGGGCCAACGCAGGTCGTGGGTCATATACATGGCGGCTTTCTTCTGTCGGACGTTCGAGGCCGCCCGAAGACCGTCGTGATCCAACATGGCGACGAGGTCCCTCGTCACGAGCTGCACATCTCATTCGACGATTCCATGTTCCTGTTGTCGATCGTGAAAGGCATCCAGCTCGATTGCGAGATCCCGTTCCCGGACGACCCGCGCGGGCCGGCAGACCGCTGATTCATCCGAACAGCCTCGCGAAGAACCCGCGATTGGCCCGCCGCGCGTCCGCCGCTCGCTGCTGCGCCCGCGCCTCGTCCGACACCCGGCCGAACAGGATCTGCTCCGAATGGACGGTCGCGACATGGGCGAGGCCGTCGTCCAGCGGGTTGATGCGGCGCTGGTCCCCGTCCGACCGCATGCGGTAGCCCGTCTTCGTGTGGTCCCGAAACCTGCTCTCGAGATGGCATTCCAGCACGGCCGCGCGGTCCACCGCCTCCGTATGGACGATGCGATCAATCATCCCGCGGAACTCGACCTCGACCGACAGGAGCGCCGCCGTGTCCGGGTCGAAATAGGCCGTCATGATCGTGCAGGGGCGCTGGTGGTACTGCTCCGCCTCGATCGTGGCGAGGATGTCCGGCGTCAGCGCCGTGTCCGGGATCGAGGTCAGCGTCGCCTTGACCTGGACGGCGGAGAGGTCCGACGTCTGCCGAACCCCGTCGAGCGCGATGAGCGAGCCCGCGCCGACATAGGTGATCTCTTCGAAGGTGAAGGGTCCGAGCCCCGACCAGAAGCCGTATTGGCCGGAGCCGAGGTCGAACAGGATCATGGCCCGGTCGACGATGCGGCCGGCGTCCAGAGCGGTCTGGGTCGGGCCGGCGAGTGCGAGCGCCATCAGCCAAGCGCCTGGATGCCGGAGAAGGTGATCGGCGCCCGCGAGCCGGCGCTGCGCGAGGCGGAGATCGAGGCCGGGTCGAGGATCATGGTGCAGCTCGGCCGGACCAGGTGCGCCAGGGCGCCGGTGGTGAAGAGGTTCGTCGGCACGCGCGGCTCGACCGTCAGGGTCACCGCACCGCCGCCCGAAGCCGTGGCGTCCTCGACGATCCGGAACAGCCCGAAGCGGCCGCTCTGGACCAGCCCAATATGGTCACCCGCCTTCAGGGCGAAGCCGCCCGGCAGCGATGTGAGCGTGAACCCCGTGGCGGAGATGGACGAGAGGGTCGCGGTGCCGTCGAAGGCCCCGCCACCCGCTCGGGTCAGCGCGAGGAGCGCGGCCTTGCCGTAGCCGACCGGATACGGCTTCAGCGCATCGTGGGCGAGGAAGAACCGGAGCCCGCCCCGGAGCGTGTCGAGCCAGGCCTGGAGCTGCTGAAACGCCGCCCGTCCCATCGGCGCATAGGTGAACTCGGCCATCCAGCGCGGCTCGGCCGCCTCGCGCACCTGTGTCGTCCCGCCGGCGAGCTGGTTCGTCGACATGAACCGGCGGATCTCGAACTGGCTGCTGAGGACGCCGCAGAGCATCGCGCGCGGAAAGGCCAGCGCCATCAGATGCGCCCTCGGCCGCGCAGGTCACGGATCTGCGACGAAAGCTGGCCGGCCAGCCGACGGTCGCGTTGGTCCAGGATCGCGTTGAACTCGCCCTGGCCCATGGTGGAGCCTCGGGCGTCGATGTGCGTGTCGCCGAGGCTGAGGGAGACACCGCCCCCGCCGCCCCGGGCCAGGACGTTGTTCGGAACGATCATGCCGGCGTTCCGCGGCACCAGAAGCTCGGGACCACGCTCCCCGACCAGATAGGGCTGCCCGGCGGAGACAGGCCCGCCCGCTGCACGCGCCGGAATGGACGACCCGCCGCCGCCGAACAGGCTCGCGATCGAGCCGATCAACCCGCCAGCCTGGCCGGAGGTGCTCGAGGCGGTGCCGAACAGCCCGGCCAGCGGCCCTTGCCCGAGGATGGCAGCCTGAAGGGCGGCTCGGGCGATCGACTGGACGACGTTGGCGAAGACCTCGGACAGCTTCTCCCCGCGCATGATGGCGCCGTCGAGCGCGTCGATCAGCTCCTGACCGGCGAAGGTCTGGAGGGCGAAGTTCTGCTGCCCCCCGCGCTGGGCCTCGGCGTAGGCCGCCGTGGCCTTCGCCAACTTCGTCGACGTCTCGTCGATCCGAGCCGCATAGGCGGCGTCGATCTCGATGCCCTCGCGCTTGAGCATCTGCTCGAGGCGCAGGGTCTCGATGGCCTTCGTCCGCTGCTCGTCGTTCAGCCCCAGCGCACGGGTTTCGACGGCCAGGCGCTCGGCCGTCTCCGTGGCGCGCCGCTCCTCGCGTTCGAAGGCGTCGAGGGTGTCCTTCTCTCCGCCACCGCCGCCGCCTGTCCTCCCAATGGGAGCAGGACGGGACGGGGGGCCCTTGTTGACCGTAATGGCGAGAGGCGCTCGCTTGTCGATGAAATCGCGGAGTGCCGCTCGACCACGTTCCAGCGCTGAAATCTGCCCATCGAGTGAGTTCGTGATCGAACTCTCGCCAGCCAGGGAGTCGACAACCCCTCCGACACTGCGAAGCGAGCCCAATAACGCCTGCAACTCCCGCATCGTCGTTTCGACAAACTGGGCGATCGGGACTGCCATCTCGTGTGCAGTCTCGGCCACGTAGGCTTTGACAGCCGTGAGCGCCCGCTTCCAGAGGTCGTCAAATTCCTTGGACAAGTCCGCGAGTCGCTGAAGATCCGGCGCGGCTGCTGCCGCTTCTGCTCGCAACCTACTAAACTCGCCGCTTGCCTCACGAATCCTGCCGACTGTCTCGGAATCGATCCCGAGGCCGGCACCCATCTCGTTCGCCTGAAACCTATTCGGCGCTCTCTGGATGAGGTCGACGACCTTGTCGAAGGCCTCCCCCACATCCTTCACGTTCTTAACGCCGTTCGCGTCGAAGAGCTTGCTGAGGGCGTTCTCCTCACCCCGACCCATTCGGTCGAGCAGCGTCCCGATCTTATCGAAACCTTTCAGCGCGCCCTCACCGAGCAGCTTCTCGACCGCGAAAGCGTTGCTCAGCGACGTGCCGGTCAGCTCCGCCGTCTCCTGAAGCCGCTTGAACCTGTCGAACAGCCCTTCGACGAGCTTGATGCCCGCCGCGGCTCCAAGGGCCAGCCCTGCTCCCAGCGCCACGCCGATACCGCTGGCTGCCGGGTTGGCCCTTGCAAAGCTGGACTCGATCTTCGAGACGCTGTCATCCGCGATGACGCCAGCCTGCTTGAGCTGGCGCTCGAACTGGTCCAGCTTCGCCTCAAGGCGAACAACAAGGGCCGCTGCGTCAGATGCCATTTAGATCCACCTTCCCGCTTGTCGTCGTATGTCTTCTCGCTGCCTCAACAACGATCGCGGCTGAATGGGTCGTCTCTGACAAAACAAGCCAGCTCGACGGCGCGAGATTCATTAGGATCGGGCGCGATGCTCATGAGGTGGACCGATCGCCCGTGACCAGCCAGACCAGAGGACGCGGGGAACTAGGTTTGGTTTGCGAGTACAAGAAGCCGTATCTTTACGTCGGCTTCACGCGAGGTTACTTCCCGCGACAATCGACCGTGTCATATAGATTGACGATCTGCCGCCGGTGTCCAAGCAGCGGTGGTCGACCAGTGGCGAAAACAACGCCGCTGTACTCAAACCAGAACAAGGGTCAACCGCCTTGATACGTAGCCTTTTCTATGCAAAGCGATTTGTCGTCAGAATTGAAGACCCTGAGGTGGAACTCACCTTTGACCTTGATGGCTTCAAAGAGGCCACGACGCCGTTCATAGCAGCGTGCGGACTTTAGCTCGCCAGCCACCCGGCATGCCGCTCAACCATCGCATCGAACTCGGCATCGCTGATCTCCGGCGCCGGCTCCTCCCCGCCCTGCGCCCGGTTCCAGCCGTCGATTGCGGCCGCCATCTCCCAAAGGCTTAGTTCATCGACCTGTCGGGCGGTCCAGCCGAGGGCTGCGCCACTGCCGTAAAGGGCTGAGAGGACGAGCCGGCCGTCGCCTCCCCCTCGGCTTTTCCCTGGCCAACCGGGTCGTCGGGCACGCCGATGATGGCGGCGATCAGGACGGCTTGGGCGGTCTGCAGGCTCTCCATCGGAGGCCGCGCGTCCACGTAGTTCAGCACCCGCTCGAGCGCCGCGATCGGCTCCATGCCGCCGCCGATGAGGCCGAGCCGGATGGTCTCGCGCGCGTCGTCGATGCGCCAGGTCCGGTTCGCGAGCCGGTCCAGGATCTCGAGCGGGCCGGCATTGCACTTCGTCTGCAGCTCGCGGAGCTGCCCGATGGCAAGCCGGAACCGGTGCTCGCCGTCTCCCCAGAGGAGCGTGATCGATCCGTCCGAGCTCATGCCGAGGCCGGAACCCAGGCGAGCGCGCCGTCGGTCACCATCGTGACCTCGACGCCGATCTTCCCGTCAGATTCGTTGCCGGCGAGGTTGAAGCGCGTGAGGACGAACTTGCCCACGTAATGCCCGCCCCCATCGGCGAGCGGCACGTCGAACTTGATGCGGACGTTCTTCGAGGCGCCCGACAGGAACCAGGTGCGCCACATGGAATGCGCCGCGAGCGCGAGCCGTCCCGACCCGGTAATCTCGCCCGAGAAGGACCGGATGGTGCGCTCGACCCAGGAGGGCAGGTTGGGATCGTCGCAATCCGGGACGGTCGAATCCGCCGTCTCGGCCGAGAGCCCGAGGCCCCGTGCGACGAGCGCGCAGGGCTGCGAGAAGACCTCGGTCGGGGTCGTGCCGTCGCCGAGCTGCACGAGCAGCTTCGACCAGGCGGCCGTCTTCGGCTGGGCCATGTTGTCGTCTCCTGGTGGCCGGGTCAGGCCGGTTCTGTGAGGGCGGTAAAGGTCAGGACGCCGTGCGAGGTCACCCCGTCCGGCTCGCGGAGGAAGCGCGCCTCCTCGAAGGTCAGATCGACGAGGCGCGTGCCCGCCTCGAGGGTGAGCCCGCCGGCGAGGGCGGCCCGGGTGGCGGCCGCGACCCGCTTGGCCTCCGGAAAGCCGGTGGCGCGGGACCAGACATGCAGGGTCAGGGTAACGTCAGACCCCTCGTAGCCGCCGTCGCCGCGGTCGGGCAGGATCTGGTCCTCGCCGAGCGTCACGTAGGGATAGGCGGCCGCCATCGGCGGGGTGTCGTAGATCCGGTCGCCGACGACGGCCGTGATGTCCGCATCGCCCTTCAGCGCCGCGACGAGCGCCTTCTGGAGCGGCAGGGCCGGGTCGCTCATTTTGCGGATTCCGTGACGGCCTTCTTCACGGCCTTGGTCGTCGCCCGCCGGATGGCCGGCTTCCGGAGCCGGTAGCTCGGGAAGAAGAAGGGCTGCGCCGGCGCGCGCTCGTTCCCGAATTCCTGGCCCAGCGCGTAATCGTATGTCGCGGCCTGCCCCTCCCGGACCGGCTTCGTGGTCTGGGCCCCGCCGGCCTTGACCGAGATCGACAGCTCGCGCCCGGGCGTGCGTTCCGCGCGGATCGAGGCCCGCAGCGCGCCCTTGCGGACCGGCACGGCGCGGCGGGCGAGGTCGACGAGCTCGCCCGCCTGTTGCACGAGCGTAGCGTCGATTCCCTTTTTCACCGCGGCCGGGATCGCTGCCATCAGGGCCCGGAAGCGCCGGGTGCCGTCCGCCGCCATCAGGTCACCTCGGCTTCGCAGACCATGGTCCACCAGGCGCGCCGTCGGTCCATGTCGGCCGCAGCCCGGATGGCGAAGACGGTGCCGGCCCGCAGATCGACGAGGCGCCAGGCTGGCGTCACGGCCGAGGTCGATGGGTCGAAGCGCACGATGATCGTCACGGGCTGGCGGCCCGCCAGGCGCTCGGCCGTCATGGCCTCGGAGCCGGCCTGCATGAGGTACAGGGCCGAGCGGGTGAAGCGCAGCGTCCAGCCCTGGACGCTGTTCCCCATCCCGTCGTCGCTCGCGGCCGGCTCCTCGAACCGAACCCGCTCGCGCAGGTCACCCGCGCTCGGCACTGGTCCGCTTGCCCTTGAGCTCGTCCGACTTGTCGTCGGGCAGCCTGGTGCCGGCCCCGACCGCGTCCGCGCCCGCGGCATGCGCTTCCGGGATCAGGTCCTCGGTGCCGGCCTTGTACGCCTTGTCGGTGAAGGAATTGGCGGGATGGTCGTAGTCCCGGGTAAAGCGGTATCGAACAGCCATGAGCGTCTCCTCAGAGGCTCCACACCCGCCACGGCGAGAGGAGCGCGTTGATGGCGGGATCTTCGACTGCGTTCGTGGGCCGGTCCTCGCCCCGGTTCGCGTATAGCCGGGTCACCATCATCAGGACGGCCTGCCGGATGGGCGCCGGGCCGGTCCAAACCGGACTGTTGCCGTCCGACATCGGCCAGCCCGCGACGTAGCGGATCCGCACCTCATCGGAACGCCAAGCCAAGGAGCCGATCCAGCCGGAGACCGGGCGCACGAACCGTCCCGCCTCGAGGAAGTAGCCCTCTGGCGCGATCGTCTGCTCGGTCCCGGCCGCGTCGACATGGATCACGGACTCGACCGAGATCACAGGCTGGTACGGCAACTCGACGCCGGGCAAGAAGCACGGGCCGCGCAGCTCCAAGGTCTGTCGCCCAAGAGCGCGCCCAAGCCAGCCGCTCGGCCCGTCGATCGTTGCGGTCGCAGCGGCTATGAGGCCCTCGATCATCTCGTCGTCAGTCGAGTCCTCCAGCTCGACCCGAAGCTGTCGTTTCGCCTGGGTAAGCGAGACGATCGGCTCCGGAGGCTCGATGACGACGACGGACAAGGCGGCTTACTCGGCAGCCTGCTTACGCAGGTTCTCCTCGACGGCCTTCGCCGGCTCGAGGCCTGGGTCGTTGAAGTCGATCCGGTTCTGCGCAACCGTCGTGTTCGCGCGCGGGTCGTTGTCGACGGCCGGGTGCTCCGGATCGACGTCCGACACGATCTGCACGGGAGCGCCGGAGGTGGAGAACTCGGTCGCGGCCGGGACCTCCGCGGGCTTCGCCATCTCCTCGCGGTGCTGGTCCATGCTCTTCTGGGCGGCAGTACGATCGTCCGCCTTGGTCTTCTTCGCGGCCATGGTGGCCTCCTGGTCAGGGTCGTTGCGGGAAAGGGTGGTGCGGCGGGCTCGATCGGCCCGCCGCTGAGCGCGCGTCGCTTAGGCCGCCGCGACCTTCAGGGCCCGCATGGGCTCGGGGTTGAACACCCCGCCGCCGACCCGCTTCACCGTGTAGAAGTGGATGTACGGCTTGTTGGTGAAGGGGTCGCGCAGGACGCTGATCCCGATCCGGTCGATGACGAGGTAGGTCGCTTCCATGTCGCCGTAGAGGGCGACGATGGCATTGGCGGCCACGGTCGGCATGTCCGGCACCTCGACGATCGGCGCGCCAGCTATCGTCTGAGGCTCGCCCAGGATGTACGAGGGCTGCCAGAGGTAGTTGCCCTGGCCGTCCTTGAGCTTCCGGGCAGCGCCGGTCGTCAGCCGGTTCATGTACAGCTTGGCTGCCCCGGCGAACTCGGACGGGAGGCTGTACATGAGGTCGAGGATCCCATCCGACGTGAGCAGGGTGGCATGGCCGGACACCCCGGCCGCGATCGCCCCCCACGGATGCCGCGCAGCGTTCGCGGCGCCCGTGACATAGGTCAGGATGCCATACGGCTTGTTGGTGCCGTCACCGGAGAGGAAGGCGATGCCCTCCTGCCGAGCGAACTCGGTCTGGACCTCGTCGGCTAGCCAAGTCTCGAGGTTGATGGCCGCATCGTCGAGGAGCTGCTGCGAGATCGCCGGGTTCGCGTAGAGTTCTCCCGGGGTGAAATCCAGCGTCCCGATCTGGGGCGTCGTGGTGGCGGGCCGCGACGCGGTCTCACCGACCCAACCGGAACCGACCGCCCGATCCGAGAACAGCTTCTTGAAGCCGTTCACGGTGATCGCGATCACGCGCGAGTTCGCACGGATCTGGGAGATCCGCTTGAGCTTGTTCGTGATCGTGCGGTCCCACTCGATCGGGGTGAAGTAGCCGCCGTCCGCGTCGGAACCCTTGGTCATCGCTGCCTGGACGAGCGAGGCGTCGATGTCCGTGCCCTTCCGCATATGGGCCTTGAACGCGGCCACGTACTCGGGGCTGGTCGGCGGGAGATCACCGAGTTCGGCACCCGGCTGGACGCGCGCGGCGGCAACCTTGAGCGCGAGCTCGTTGATCGTGGCCTGCAGGTCGCCGACCGCGGTGTTGATGCGGTCGACCTTCTCGGCGACGACCACGTCGGCCTTGGCCTTCAGCTTGTCGTCGTTGGCGGTCTTGAACTCCTCGAACGCCTTGACGAGTTCGCCGAGCATGACCTTGGGATCGGAGACGTCGGCCTTGATTGCGCTCACGATGGCCCGCGGGAACGAGCGGGACGCCATGGCGGCACCGATCGTCGCGAACGGCACGATCGAGGGCAGCGCCGCAGCGCCGGTGATGAGCGCGGCCGAAGCGTAGGCATCGGACACGCTGAGAAAAGCCACCGCGACGAGCGCGGCGACCATGAGAAAACGAGTCATGGAATGAACCCCTTAGGTTCTGAGGGTGGCGAGAGCCCGGGTGAGCCCGGACCAGTCTTCGGCGCCAGCGCCCGGCGTGGCTTCAGGGACAGCGCCTGGCGTGCCCTTGATCTCGGAGATGGCAGCGCGGGCTTCCGTCCGCGTCTTGCCGTGCGACACGAGGATCAGCTCCATCGCGCGCAGCTTGTTCGTGGCCTGATCCGAGGCTTTCGCACCCGGATCGGTGATGACCTGGTCAGCCGGCAGGAGCGCGTCCGCGAACCCGCGTTGCACCGCGAGCGAGCCCGACATGTAGGTCTCGTCGTCCATCCACTTCGTGCAGGCCTTCACGTCCTGGCCGGAGCGCGCGGCATAGACCTCGGCCATAGCCTGGTCGAAGGGCTCCAAGAAGGACGCGACCTCCAGGAAGTCGTGCCGGTTGCCGGCCGCGAGGACCGAGCAGTTGTGGATCATCAGGAACGAGGCGGCACCGACCTCGACCGTGTTCCCGGCCATGGCGATCACGGAGGCGGCGGACGCCGCGATGCCCATGACCTTGATCGTCACCGGGCTCGGGTGCTCGCGGAGCACGTTGTAGATCGCGATGCCCTCGAACATGTCCCCACCGGGGCTGTTGATGTGGACCTCGACCGGGCGATCGCCGATGGCGCGGAGCTGGGCGGTGACCCGCTTGGCGGTGACGCCCTCGCCGGACCAGAAGTCTTCGCCGATTGGCGCGAACATCGTGATCACGTTGTCGTCGCGGGCCACCGAACGGACGCCGGCGGCCTCCGCCGACCACTTCTCGAAGACCTCGGCCGGCGTGAACGCCGTGATGTTGCGCTTCGACGGCATCGGCAGCGCGGCCGGGCGCTCGTCGCGGGCCTTGATGCGGCTGAGGACGCCACGAGGACGCTTCAGCAGCTCGGGCCGGGGGAACTCCGCCGATCCAGGCAGGAGCTTGGCCCGGCCCGCGAGTTGGCCCCGGTCGGGCTTCGCGTCGCCGGTGGAGCGTTCGGACCTCGTCTTCTCGTCAGCCATGTCAGGCTCCGTCTTTCAGCGGCGGACCGCCGTTGTGGCCGAGCATCGTATTCGGCGGGATGTCCCGAACGGGGAGGTCCATGAAGTCGCGAGCCTCGTCGGCGTGCATCCAGGGCTGATGCCCCCCAGCGCCCAGAGCTTTTGCAAGGAAGTCGCCTTGCTCAGCCATCGAGCCACGAAGAAGGACCCCGGCGTTGAACTTCACCTCGAACCGATCCGCCTCCGCATCGGTGAGCAGCGACCGCTCGATCGCCTGCTGCCACGCGTCGAACCACGGATTGAGGCCGTAACGGACGAAGAACTGGCCCAAGACACCAATGCCGGAGCCCCAGCTCGTATCGTCCATCATGAGCAGCGGGCGAGGAACCCCCAGAACCCGGGCGATCTCCTCGATCTGATGCTTCCGTAGCTCGATCGTCTGGGCATCCTTCGCAGTCGAGGCGATCGCGACGGGCGACAGCCCCTCTTCGAGAATGGGCATCTTGCCGGCGTTATCTGCCCCGGCGTAGCCGCTGGCCCAGCTGTCCTTCAGCCGCTTAATGGCTATGTCGGACAGCTTGTCCTTCGTGCTGAGCGCAAGCGGTACAAAGCTCCCGTTCTTGAACAACCGAGAGACGGCGAGATCCTGGGCGAGCGCCAATCCTATTGCGTCGGCGGCCTGCCGCACAAGCGAAACCCCAAGTACCCCGTTCGAGCCCATGTCGGGCATGTTGCGGATGTGAAGGATCTCCTCGGGGGCAAAAGTCTGGTGACCGCCGCCGCCCGGCTCATAGCGGTAGGACACGCGCCAGTCCGATCCTTGGATTGGCGTCACCCTGTCCGGGTTAAGCGGAACTAGGCTCAGCACCTCCCTCCGCGCCCCACGAACGATCAAGGCGTACGCGTTCCCCTTCACGAGCGCGCGGAGCTGCATCAGAACGCGAAAGTCGTATGCGCTCTGATAGTCGTTCGGCTTGCGGTGCAGCACGCGAAAGAGAGGGTGATCTCGCGCCTTCTCCTTCGTGTTCTTCTCAAGGAGGTGTAGCGGCAGCATGCCGATTGTTTGAGAGATCAAGCTCAGCGAGCGGAACACTGCCGGGTTGCGCATCGCGCTCTCGACCGAGACCGAAACGCCCGACGTGGTCGCCGTGCCCGACCGGAGGTACTCGACGAGCCTCGGATCATCGAACGACAGAAAGGCTCCCGCGTTAGCGTGGATCCTCGACGAGGAAGAGGCCTCGGGCGATCGGCGGAATAGGAGATCGAGGATGCCCATCCGCCCTCACATGAAAAGAAGGCCGCGCTCCTGATAAACGGACGGTCCCTCGTCGGTCTTCCGATCCCGCGCCTTCAGGCCAATCGCCATCGTCAGCGTGACGGCGAGATCGATCCGAAACCGGGCCTTGTCCTTGTCGATCTTGCGGTTGCCTGCCGGATCCGACGTCGCCACCGCGTTCGCGATGTTCCAGGTCAGGAGCGGGTTGCCAGGATGGACCAGCTTGCGGTCGATGACCGCCTGCTCGAACGCATCGATAGCCGGGCTCATGTCTCGGAACCCCTGCCCCCAAGGGACCAGTCTCAGGCCGTCGCCCTTCTCGCCATCCTTGTGCGAGGCGAAGCCGATCCGATCGAAGTCCTTCAGCAGTTCGTCGATCTTCCACCGGTCGTAGGCGAGCCCGAGAACGGTGTAGCTGCCGTGCAACTCGGCGATCCGACGCGCAACAAGCTCCTTGTCGACAGTCCGGCCCGGTGACTTCGTCAGGTAGCCGGC
This sequence comes from uncultured Enterovirga sp., assembly GCF_964242715.1. Lineage (NCBI taxonomy): Bacteria > Pseudomonadati > Pseudomonadota > Alphaproteobacteria > Hyphomicrobiales > Methylobacteriaceae > Enterovirga > uncultured Enterovirga sp. The sequence goes on along the minus strand of NZ_CAXTAZ010000009.1, from coordinate 37,426 downwards.
CGTCTCCCACTCGACATAGCGATGGTTGCCGGATCCGAAGTCCCTGTTCGAGTGCTCGACGAGATAATGCTCCGGCTTCCACGCGAAAGCGCGGACCCGCGACGGGTCTGCCGCGCTCACCATGACGAGGGCGGTCAGGTCGACCACCTTCGACAAATCGAGACCGAGATAGACTTCCTCGCCCTCCACGAATTCAGCCTGGCCGCGGCAGGCGGTCCATTCGGCCCGGCTGATCAGAGAAGCCGTCGGGGCGACGCGCTGATTCAGGTAGAGGTTGCGAACGACCGGCTCTTCGGCCGGCATGCGAATGGCCTTGCCGACCAAGGCTCTGAGATCATCGAGAGACCTGAAATCTCCGAGCGCTGGGTTGGCTTTCCGCCACTGCACCTCGTCGCCGAGTTCGCAATCCTCGTCGGCCGCATAGAGGTGGCAGACGATCGTAGGGTCGTTCGCGTTCAGCCCATCGTCGATGAGGCGCGAGAGGATGTGCTCCGGATCATTCGATTGTGTCGAGATGGTCGCGAACAGCGGCTCCGACCGGGCGCCCATCGAGGTGTCCAGGACGTCGTACAGCTCCCGACTTTTCGCCTGGGCGAGCTCGTCGAATATGACGAAGGTCGGGTTGAGGCCGTGCTTCGTGCCGGCCTCTGCCGAGATCGCCCGGTAGAAGCTCCCGTTGCTGTAGCAGGCGATCGTCTTCGTCGAATCCGTGATCTTCACGAGCGGCATCAGATCGACCGGGTCCGCCCGGCAGATCTGCGCCGCCACCTTGAACACCTGAGCGGCTTGCTCCCGGTCGTTCGCAGCGCTGTAGATCTCGCCGTTCTGGACAGCCTCTGGCCCGATCAGGTGCGCGAGCACCAAAGCTGCGATCAGGGCCGTCTTGCCGTTCTTGCGTGCGATCGAGAGGATGGCCCGCCGTACCAAGCGACGGCCTGTGATCCGGCTATGCGGTTCGTAGATGTCCCGGATGAAGCGCTTCTGAAAGGGCCGCAGCAGGAACGGGCCGCCTTGCCCCTCCCCTGAAGGGACGGTCAGTGCTTCGATAAACCTGACGACCCGGGCAGCCCGATCAGGCCGTCGAATTTGCTGGCCGGCTTTTCGGCCGGAAGCTTCAGATCTGCGCGCGCCCTCGGATTGAGCCCGAGCCGGTCTCCGAGGGAGGCCAGCAACGTCGCCTGCTTGTCGAGAATGCGAAGCCATGGGTTCGGCTGCTGGTTCCCGCGTTCGCTTGTCACGATCCAATCGAAACCAGGCGCGGAGATTTCATGCGTCGCCTGCTTGTGGACTGCCCAGGCAGTGGCAAACGCGGACAGGATGAAGCTGTCGACCTTGGCGTACAGCTTCGGCGGCATTGATCCGCGGATGACCTCGATGCACCCCTGAGCGTCTTCGTGCAGATGATCCGGGATGAACACGTCCCCAACCGCCTCAATGCCGAAATCAGGGAGGTCTGAGCCGCCGCGCTTGCCGGGAGAGCCGTCGAGCCGATTAAGCTCGGGCAGCTTCTTTCGTGGTCCTCGTGCGCCCATGACAGTTTCTCAAAACTTGCGGCGACGCGCGTTGAGGGATGGGACCGGTGCAGAGACTGCGGGTCCTAAACTTTTGACCCCCCCTTATCCGAGAGCGGTCGGCCATCCGTCATCGTGCAGCGCCTGAGGTCCGCGTCCATGCTCCTCACGCTGGGCCCCGCCGTCGTGGCACGGCTTGCACAAGCTCTCGAGATCGCCTTGCCAGAACAGACCCTCGTCGCCGCGGTGTGGCACTCGATGGTGAGCGTATTGCGAGACCGCCCGCGAGACAGCGTTCGCAGAGTGGTTGTGCGTTCAACTGCAGCGCAGACCGACGGCGCCATCGCGCTGTCCAGTACCAGCGTCGCCAAGGCTGAGTTTCGGTCCGGCGCTTGTCGTGCTCGGAGTGTACCTTCACGAACTGCCGCGCTCGGTAGCTTCCAGTGGACCGGCTCCCTACCATGGCGCGCAATGTGCAGGTCAATCATCGACGTCCCGTAACGGGCGCTTAACCCGCTCCGCTCAATCTCGGTTCTGACGGAAGACCACACCGTTGAAGACCCGGCGCTCCCACCCGTCCTCACAAACCGGAGTGCCGGGTTCTTTCGTTCTATCCGATACGACAACGCCCCGCTCCGATGATCTGGGGCGGGAACCTAGCTCTTCATCGCAACGGTCGGTTCATGCATGCGTGCGAAGATCACAATCGCATAGGGCAGGCGTGACCTGAGCACGAGGTGCGATCATGTCGCCAGGAGAGCGGTTGATGATGGCTGCCGTCGGCGTCATCTGTGCTGGGCTATTGATTAAAGGCCTCAAGACCGGCGTGATGACCGGCGAGTACGACGACTACGATATCAACGCGCAGCCAATTCAGTTCGCACTGAAGACGATCGGCTACGGAGTGGCGCTGGTTCTCTGCATTCTCTTCGCGGCCGGCTATCAGACGCACGAAATGTGGAGCTGGGTCACTGGGCTCATAGGTAAGTCCTGACGCCGCTCGCTCGACACTCACTGATAGTGTCAAAATTCCGATCGGGACGGTAGGAAGACTGGACTTAGAGCGTAGCTCGCCTGGGGCGAGACCCTGATGGCGCCTACCGCGCTCGGGTCCAGAAGCCGTAGCGCCCCACCGCACACCGGCAAATCACCTCGCGGTTATAAAGCACAGAGTTCGTCTACCGCAAGCTCTGTCCGCGTCGCACGCCCAAACATTTCCACAACGACCGTGAGAGTTCCCTTCTCGTCGTCGACGCCCTCGATCTCCGCAAGATGACCGGCCAGTGACCCAGACTTGATGCGCGCCAGGCCCCCATCCACGGCCCAATCGGGCATCTTCGCGAAAGTCCTCTCGCCTCGCTTAAACGTGGCGTTGAACTCTCCTGCCCTTTCTCGGGCAACGATCCGCTCGATCAGGACGTCGGGCACCGCTACCGCGCTGCCGGCAACCTCGACGCAGCCTGAAATGTCGTGGGCCTTGGCCTCGAGGTCTTGCACGATGTGCCGGGGATCCAGGCCAGCCGGCAGGTGGGCGAAGACATACCGGAACATGAGAGGCCGGACGAAGGCGACCCGCTTCCGCTTCTGCCCACGGCCCCGATAGGTGAGCTTCACCGAGCGCGGCCAATAGGTCTGCACGCCCCGCAGGCCGAAGTAGCGCCTGACACGGTCAGCACTTGCCGTCACTGGCGCCGCGACGATGATGCACCAGTGCTTGCCGGGAGCGCTGATCTCATAGGCGTCGTCGATCAGCTTCATCTCAGGCTCGGACGTCTTTCCGACGGTCTCGACAATCGTGCTGTCGCCGATGCGCCAGATCCCTTCGACGAAGGGCAGGCTCTCGACCATCTCGACTGGCACGTGGTCCCCGATGTTGAACACGGGCCGGTCTGCGAACCGCTGCTGGGTCGCTTTCTCGACGCGCTCGACGAAGCCGCCGGTCTCGCCTCGACCTGCCTTTGACGTCCGCATGGTCATGCCGCCTTGGTGTCGTGGTGGTCGTGATGGGGGTGGACGGGTCGGTCGGCCGGCGCCGGTCCAAGGCTCGCGACCGCCGCCGTCTTCGACAGCTCCACCCTGAACGCGGCGAGGCGCTCTGACACGCGCTCCCGTTCGTCCTCGGGGATCTCGCGCTCGACCTCGGCCTTGAGGAGCATCGCGAGCCGGTTGCGGCGCTCGTAGACGGGGGAGAGGACGTCAACCACGATCTGCCGGAAGCGGGGCGGCTTCGGCGCGAAGTCCGGATTCACGCCCGCCACCTCGCCCCGCATCCATTTCCGGCGTGCTTTGTCGACGGCCCAAGCCGGCAGGCCTTCGAGTGCCTCGGCCCATGACTGGGCCCGAGCCCTCTCGACAGCCGGGCTTGCGTTGTCGGCCGGGTAGTTCGCGAGCAACGTCGCGATGGCCGCGCCGATGTCGCGCCGGCTACCCGGAGCCAGCAAGTCGGAGAGGCCGGCCAAGGTGGACGAGACCTCCGTTCGCTGCGCCATGGTGAGAGCGGCGGTCGACGGGATCTTCGGTGGGTAATCCTTCGTCATCGCCGACACCGAACGCATCAGCCAGGGCGGCAGTGCGGAGGTCGGCTCGCGAAGGTTGGCGATCTCGGTTCCCATGGCGATGTCCGTTGAGAGGGTTGAGCGTGCGGCCGACGAGCGGGATTGGGTCGCGAGTGCCCGCATCCCGGGCCCGGCGGATCGCTGCCAGGATGTCGTCCGGCCTGCTGCCACCCGTATCGCTCGTCCACCGGCCGATGTTCGATCTGGCCTCCCGATCTGCGACGCCCATGCAGCGCATCAGGTGGACGCCTTCGGTCCAGAGGCGCTCGACCGGGTCGGAGGGCCAGGAATCGTGCTCCGCATCGTGGGCCGGCGGCGGCTCGCCGCCCGAACCGCCAGGTTCGGAACTCTTCCCTTCCCTTTCCTTCCCTTCGTCCCCTGTCACAGTCTCTGTTACAGACACTGTGACAGTCGCCTCGCTGGACTGTGACCGCTTCGCTTCGAGGGCTTCACGGGCCGCCACAGTTCTGTTGCTGTTGCCGCGAAGCTTCGTGGCAGCCTCAGCGGCAAGCTCGGTGACCGTGCTGTGATAATAGCGCCCGTCCCGCAGGTCCCATCCTCGCATGACGTCGTCGCGAACGGCCGCCCAGCCGTCAGGGTCGCACATCGCTGCGTCCGCCAGCACGTCCTCGTCGGACTCGATCGAGCCGGCCGGCAGCTCGTGCCAAGCCCGCATCCAAAGGTTCATGAGGTAGAAGGCGAGGTGCGGCTCGCGCTTGCAGCGCAGCCATGCCTTCGACTTGCGGAGGCGTTCAATCTGGAGCGGCATGTAGGGAAGGCGGCGCACATCGCTCATGCCGCGACTCTCTGGAGTGACAGCTGTCGACTCGCCTCATCCACCCGGGTTGCCAGCCCCAAACGCCAGGCGCGGCCGAGCACGGCGCCACGGGTCACGTCCGGGCCGAGGCGGGGCGCGATCTCGCTGGCGGTGAGGCCGGCCTCGCGAAGTCGGGCGAGCGCTTCGTCCCGCTCGCGAGACCAGCGTGGCCGCGTCTGGCGAGACGAGAGGCCTTGCCGCTTGGCCCGCTGCGATACAGCCGGCACGGAGACGCCGTAGCGCTCGGCAAGGGCGGCGATCGGAATGCTGGAGCACCAAACCCGCGCGAACGCCTGAGGAGAAGGCTGGATGCTCATGGGCGCACCTCGCCGAGGTGCCGGTGCTCGCCGCAGAAAGCCCGCCCGCGCTCGCGGAGACCAGCCCAGCCCGGCGTCGTGAAGATGAATGTGCTCCAGTCCGAGCAGCCGGGCGCCTCGCAGCGTCTGGCGTCGTGGACGTGCTTGGGCGCGGCCTCCGGGGCCGGCTTGCACATGTCCCAGTCAATGCGACGCGCGGAGGAGGTCACGGCAGCCGTTCCTCGACGAGACGGGCGTAACCGCCGATGTCGTGCCAGTGATCCGCGTGGTCTGGGTTACCCGCGCAGGCCCGCCCGACCTTATGCAAGATCATGTCGATGGCTTCGCGCGCGACCGGTGACATGCGGGCCCAGGACGGCGCGGCGCGAGCGATGTCCTTCAGCGCTTGCGTGACGGCAGCGTGGTCCGTGAAGTCGCCGTGGACGGAGCGGCGCTGTTCGAGTGTTGCGGACAGGTCTGCGGTCATTCTGCGGCCTCCAGGAAGAAGGGCATCGCTTCGGGCCGGCGCCGCGGGTCGCGGCGGTTCTGGTCCGGCACGTAGTTCGCGGCGACGAGGGCCTGCGACATCACGGGCGAGACCGAGTTCCCGCACATGCGGCCCTGCTGCTCGAGGGTGAGCGGGACGGTGCTGCCGTCCGCCAACAGCCCGCGGTCAATGATGTAGTCGGGGCAGAAGCCCTGGGCGTTGAAGCGCTCGCGGGGCGTCAGCATCCGCATGCCGATGTCGACGATGACGAAGGGCTCGCCCGCGATCGTCACCGTGACGAGCCCGTGCCGCGGCTTCGCGGTGATCGTGTGCAGCGGCTCGGTGACGGGCTGCGACGGCAGGCCCTCGCCGTAATACTTGGCCAGGAAGGCGTAGACCGTGGCGGCGTGGTTGCCCTGGGCCGAGGCGGTCGGGGCCGGCGCGTCGGCCGGGCCGCCTCGGCGATCGGAACCGCGCAGGTTGAGCATGTGGGCCGCGACGATGCTCTGCTGCCCCCCGGTCGCGGTAACGGTCGAAACTGGCTCGTCGGGCATGCGGCCAGGAGCGCCGGGACGCGGCCCCTCGTTATGCTGGGCCAGGAAGGCGGTCACGACCGCGGCCTTGCCTGCGCCGCCAGCCGTGATGGTCCCTACCGGCTCGTCAGCCCCCGACCCGACCGACGCTCCGAACTGCCGCGAGAGGTGGACGGCCGCGAGGTGGCCCTCGTTCCCGGTCGGCACGATGACGGGCGCCGGCTCGTCGACCGGGCGGGTGCGGGGATCCTGGCCGGGGCGCTCGCCGTAGCGCGGGACAAGGAAGGGTGTGACGAGGTGCAGGTTCGCGCCTCCCGCCGTGATCGTGTGCGTCGGCTCGTCGGCCCCGTTGAACGGCTTGCCGGCATTCCGCATCGTCATCAGGTGCGGCGCCACGATCCCGAGCGGAGCCGCGCCGCCGCAATGCGTCTCGGAGGCATGCGCCGTCACGGTCGCGAGCGGCTCGTCCATGGAGTGCCCGGTCGAGCCCGAGTTGAATTTCGTGACGAAGGGCGTGACGACCGCGTTCTGGTCCTTCCGGCTGGCCGTGAGCGTGTGCAGCGGCTCCGTGATGTCGCGATTCAGGCCGCCCTGCTGCGCATAGCTGGCGAACGGCGTGACGAGCGCCTCGCCGCGGCCGGCGGTCATCGTCGGCGCCGGCTCGTCCGGGTCGTGGATCCGGCCCGCGTCGCCGCCGCCGTGGTTCACCTGGACGATGAACGGCTTCGCCGCCGTCACGACGTAGCGCATCGTGCCCTTGGCTATCCGGGCCATGGTCGCGTCGGCGAGCGGGCGGTTGGCCCGAATTCCGAAGCGGGCCTTGATCTCGGCCGAGGTCTCGAAGATCGACGGGCAGGGCAGCGACCAGTCAATGATCTCGGCAGCGGTCCGCCAAGGCTTCAGTCTGCCCGCCGCAATCGCGGCCGCGCCGATCGGGTCCTTCGGATTGCCGTGGGTCGGGGTCGGCCAGATGATCGGGTGGCCGTCGCGCCGCGCGATCCAGAACAGGCGCTTCCGGATAGTGGGGGCACCGTAGTCGCAGGCGCGCAGCTCGCGGTGCTCGGCCACGTAGCCGAGCGCCTCCCAGGCCGCGCCGAACTGGCGGAAGATCTCTCCGCGCCGGTCCGGGCAGGGCCGGCCGCATGCGAGCAGCGGGCCCCATTGCGCGAATTCCTCGACATTCTCCAGGATGACCACGCGCGGCCGCTGCCACGCCGGCAGGGATTTCACGAAGGAGAAGCCGGTCCAGGCGAGCCCGCGGATGTTCCGGTCCCGCGGCTTCCCGCCCTTGGCCTTCGAATGGTGCTTGCAATCGGGCGAGAGCCAGAACAGCCCGACTGGCCGCCCGGCGCAGAGCCCGACCGAATCGACCGAGACGACGTCCTCTTCGGCGTGGCGCGTGTCCGGATGGTTCATCCGGTGCATCGCCAGCGCGATCGGGTCGTGGTTGATCGCGATGTCCGGCGAGCGGCCGAGCGCCTGCCCGATCCCGGTCGAGGCGCCGCCGCCGCCGGCGAAGCTGTCGATGACGAGCTCGCGCATCATGCCGCCACCAGAGCGTAGTCGCCCGGCCGCTCCAGGATCCGGCGGCAGGGCGGGATCCAGGCAAAGGCCGTCCGGTCGGCCGGAACGGGCTTGTGCGGCCTGCAGAGCCAGACAATCCAGCAATAGGCCGTGGCCGTCGAACCGTTCTCGACGAGGCGGCCGCGGTGCATGGGCACGCGCTCGACGAATTGCAGGATCGTCTGGGGTGGCCGGCGCGAGAACAGCTTCGAGTGCCGCCCAACACCTTCGAGGAACGCCGTGCGGACCAGGATCGCCGCGCCGCACCGCGCGAGGCCGATCATCTTCTCGGCAAATTCCTCCGCGAGCCGGAAGGGCGGATTCGTGATGATCCAGTCGAAGACCGGCTCGTCGCCGTGAAGGAGGAAGTCGCGGACGGCACCGGCACCATACGGATGCACGTCGGAGCCGTAGGCGAGCTCGAAGAACTCGGAGAGGGGCCGTACCATGTCCCCGGTCCCGCATGCCGGATCCCATGCCCGCTTTCCTTTCAGCGCCGGGTCGGCTTCGGCGAGGCAGGCGCACAGGGCCCGGGTCGCCCATGGGGGCGTCGGGAAGAAGTCGAGCGAGTCGTGCGCCTCGTGACGCTGCTGCATGACGGCCGAGGAGGTGTTCTGGCTCATGCCCCGCCTCCGGAAATGCGGGCCAAAGACACGCCTGAGCGATGGTCGACCTCGATACCCAGGCGGGCGCGCTCGCCGGCCCGGGCGGCGACCCGGCGCTCGTGCTGGGCCCGGACGAGGTGCTTCCGGTCGACGTGACGCGCGATCAGGTTGGCGACGTCTGCCTCACGGTAGCGGTGAGCTTCCGCGATGGCGGCACTGTCCTGGCCGGCCGCCCATTCCTGGACGACGATATGCGGATCCGCGCACCTCATGCCGGCTCCGCAGGCCGGATCAAGACGCGGACTGTGCGAGGCTTCAGGTCAGGATCGCGCTCGATGGTGACGCGATCGGCCAGCCTGTCGTTCTCGATGATCCCGTGCGTCTGCATGAGGTCGCCGAGGGCCTTCTCCAGGTTCGCGAGATCCTTCCGGGTCGGGCCGGCCGAGATCGTGATCTCGTATCGGCCGGAGATGCGCCCTGGCCGTTGGGCCTGGATCAGCCAGCCGGCGGCGTTGATCCATGTGAGGTAGGCCTGGGACTTCATACGGCCCGGCAGGCTGCGACCGTACCGGCGCGCACGCTCGCGCCGCGCGACCGACACGTTGGCGAACAGCGCGTTCACGCTCGGAGGCTCGGGCAATTCGAGCACGACGAGGTCAGTGACCACGCGGCGGCTCGGATCGAAGATGTCGGCGAGAGCTGCGCTCATGCGGCCCCGGCTGGGAAAGAAGCGGCGCGCGGCGCGCCTTCGGGTGGCTCGAGGTCCAGCACCTGTCCTGATGCATTTGGCAGTAGGGGTTGCCGGGCGCGGTCGTCCGCTGGCCGCAGTATCGCGTCTCCGCCGGGCCCTTCACCTCGTCGGCGATGAAGCGGCACATCGTCTGTATCTCGGGTCTGTCGAGATCGAAGATGGTCGGCCTCGGGCCGCGCGGAACGAGGACGGGCGGCGGAGGGAGCGGCGGCGGAGGCAGAGCGACCACGGCCGGCGGCGGCTCGCCGCCTGGCTTCGCAATGGCGGCAGAGCGCATGGCGGTAGCGGTCGACGGCTCTCGCCGCGGAGCCCGCGCGGTCACACCGGCAGCCCGGAACCCTCGGCGATGGACTTGGCCGAGAACCGCGTTCCTGGTCACGTCCGGGCCGAGCGCCTCGGCAACTTGCCGCGCGCTGCAGCCTTCGTCGCACCACATGCGGCGGAGCAGCTCGACGCGAGCCTTGGTCCAGTCGAAGCTCATGACGCTGCCCTCAAACCCGCATCGGCATGAGGAGGTGCATCTCGCCGGCGACGTCTCGGCCGACGGGCATGGCGATGATCGGGTCGCCCGCATTCTCGACGTGCAGCCGAATGCTCGTCGCTCCGGTCCCGGCGAGCGCGTTGGCGCTGTCGGCGAGGTACTTCGGATTGACCCCGAACGATGGAACCGTCCCAGCTATCGTCGTGGGCAGAACGAGCGAGACTTCGCCTTCTCCCGGGTCATTGGCTGACAAAGTCACGCCGTCGCCGTCCGGCGCGACTCGGCAAGGACGCGCAACGTCGCCGCGGACGCGCATGAGGGCTTCCGCACGTCGAATGTCGGCGATCTCGATGTCGACCGTGTTGGCGGCCAGCTTCGGAACGACGCGGCGCCAATCGGGATAGGTCCCGTCGATCAGCTTCGTCGAGAACACCGTCTCGCCGAAGGCGAAGCGCGCATGGCCACGGCCGAGAAGCGACATCTCGACCTGCCGCCCCTTCGCCAGAGTGCGAACGGCAGCGACCGCCGCACGCGGGACAATGAAGACGGCGTGCTTCCCGACTGGCGCTGAGAGGCTGATGGACCGCGTCGCGAGCCGGTGCCCGTCGGTGGCGATGGCGAGAACCTTGTCCTCGTCGACCTCGATCGCGACGCCGTTCAGATAGTACCGCGTTTCCTCGTTGGAGACGGCGTGCCACACACCAGAAATCAGCCAGTCGAGCGCTCCCTCCCCGATCAGGGCCGTGAAGGCGGGAGCCGCCGTCGTGTTCGAGCGAGGCAGCTCGTCGGCCGGCAGCGAGAAAAGGACGGCGGTGATGTTGCCTGCCGTGAGGTGGGCGCGGCCGCTATCGTCCATGCGGATTGTGAGGTCTGGAATGTGCGACACGACGCGGAGGATGTCGCGGAGGCGGCGCGCGGGCAGAGCAAGCGCTCCGATGCCGTCGACCTCACCGTGGACCCTGGTCACCACCTCCATGTCGAGATCGTTCGACCGAAGCTGAATGCCGTCCGCGGCCGGCTCTATCGCCACGTAGTTGAGGATAGGGATGGTGGTCCGGCGTTCGACCGCGAGCATGATCGTGTTGACGGCCTTGAGCAGGTCGGCCGTTTTCAGCTTGACGTCGAGCGTCGGCAGTTCGGCGGGTTTTTCCTTGGCTTTGGCCATCTACGGTCTCCTCGCTCGCTCAGCTTCGATCCGGTCGCGGCGTGCTCGCCACCACGCCGCGATGGCTCTCAAGAGCCGCATGGGCTGCCTCCCGCAGCGCCGCCGCGCGCCGCCGCTCGTGTTCTGCTTCCGCCTCGATCCGCTCGCACAAGCGAACGTAAAGAGCGGCTAGGTTCAGGTACTCGTGAGCGGCCACCACAACGGGCTGTCGGCCGATCAGCTTACGCAACCAGGATTCTGAGACGCCGAGCGAATTTGCGACGACGGAATAGGCGCTCATGCGCTTGCCGGTCCGTCGCTCTTCACGATCAACCAGAGCCGCAGCGAATGGCCTCGCCCGCTCTATTCCGTCGGTCGCCGTCAACATTGTCCGTTTCCGGTCAGGATTTGTCCGCATCCGGTCAGCCCTTCGTGATGTCTTGAGGACATCGGAAGGAGCGGATCGGAATGGAGGCCGAGGACAGAAGCGAAGCGGGCGAGCGCGGCGGCTGGAACCGCTACGTTCTGGATTTGATGGACAGCAGCAGACACTTCGCGGCGAGGGCTGGCACCCGGACCGCGCGAAGAGAAGACGGGCGTCTGGCCACGAAGGCGGACAGCCCGAGGTTGCCGGCTCGGGAGGAACGTGAGCCGGGGTTCGATGAGGTGGAATTTGCCGGGCGCGCCCACTCAGGCCTCCTCGGCTGGGATCGCGACGAGCTGGCGACGCTCGCCGGGCTTCGCTGGTCCCGAAATGCGGATCGGGCCGTCGTGCGTCAGACGCCAGTGCGAGCCGTCTGCCTCCTGCCATGACAACGGCAGCGGCCGGCAGCGGCCCGGGGCGACCGTGACCAAGCGGTTGGCGGTGAGCACGACGCGCGTGCCTTGGCGGACGGGAAGCATGTCAGGCGGCCCGGAGAACGGCGGCCGAGATAGGCGACGGCTCGCCAGCAAAGCCCTGGTAGCGGGCCTGCACCTCCTCAGGGGGCCAGCCGTAAGCCTCAATGAAATTGCGGAACGTGATGCCGCCTTCACGAAGCGGGGCGAGCGGCCGGTCGGCCGGAGAGCGCCTCGGCTGCACCGGAGCGGGGTCCTCGGGGGCATGCTGTCCCTCGCCCGCTCCGTGTGCCGGGGTCGCTACTTCATGGCTGGCCTCCTCCGTTGGGGTGCCGGCGTCGGACGGCTGCTCCACAGATGCAGCAGTTGGGGCCACGCCGGGCCCTGGGAGTTCGGACGCCGCGTCGGGCGAATGGGTTGGGGAGGTGGGCGCGCATTCTCGGCCATGCACCTCCCCTGGAGCGCGCGTCCCGCGCTCCTGCGACACGCTGGTCTCTGCCGGGCCGGGGCTTACCGGGGCGGGTTCGATGCGAGCCGTTTCAGTGGCGCGAGCGGCTGGCACGCTCGTTGCTCGCGTGCCGGCAGGCGCATGCGTGTGCGACGACCGCTGCCAAGCCTCGAAGTAGAGGTCGAAGAGCGCGGACTTCTCCTGCTCGGCCTCAGGGTTCTTCGCGACGCGGCGGATATGGCTGATGAGCGCTCCCATCGCGGTCTTGTCGAAGCCGCGGCCCTTCAGCTTGGCGTAGACATCCTTGATGTCCTCGCCGATGCCGTCCTTCTCCTCGTGAAGGCGGAGCAGGCGATCCACGAACTGCCGCAGATCGCCGTCAGCCACGCCGGTGTCAGCGATGTCGGCGCTCATGCCGCGACCTCTTGGGGAGCGGGAGCGGGGCGGGGTACGTCGGGGGGCCACGCCGCGTTGGTCGGCCAGTGGTCGGAGAACCAGACGATCGCGCGATCAAGCCGCCGGGTTCCGATGTCACGACCCGAGCGGAGATCGAGGATCCTGCCGCCGTCGTTGAACACGAGGGTCGAGGTGCGGGCCTCTGAGACGCCGCGTGCTGCAGAAAATGCCTCGACGAGGCGAAGGAGATGGGTGATGCTGGCCATGTCGGCGCATGGTATGCGGGACATTGACCGCAGGTGTCAACGGGAAACATCCCGCTCTCAGCGAAAATGATGCGCGGGTATTATCCCGCCCATGGCTGACCAGGTTAGAGCCCGAATCCAAGAGCGCGTTCACACGCTCGGGAAGTCTCCCCGCGCGATCTCACTGGCTTCCGGCATGAGTGCCGACGCCATTCGGGACATATTCCGCCGACCTGAGAACTCGATCACGCTGGAGACAATTGAGAAGCTTGCGGTGGGACTGCAGACCACGCCGGAGTGGCTCGCTTACGGTTCCGGCGCGAACGACGACGAGCCGCCAAAGCGTCCCGACCTAGCCCCGGCCAACCGCAGCTTCTCCCTCGCTCGTGTCGACGGCCGTGTGCAGGCTGGCAACTGGGTCGAGGTTGACGTCTATGACGGCGACCAGGGCGAGGTCATCTCGGCACCCCGGGATCCCGACTTCCCGTTCGCTCGTCAGATTGCCTACCGGGTCGGCGGCGACTCGATGAACAGGGCTGAGCCGCGACCCATTCGCGACGGTGACTACGTGATCTGCGTCGCATTCGAGGACACCGGCCTGCGGCCCGTCAACGGGATGAACGTCGTCGTGCAAAGAACGCGCGACGACGGACAGATGCGAGAGCGCTCGGTCAAAGAGATCCGCCTCTTAGAGGATCGGACCGAGTTCGTGCCGCGGTCTGACAATCCCGCTCATAAGCCGATCGTAGTGCCGGGTGATCGTGACCCGAGTGACACGACAGTTGTCGAGATCCTGAGCCTCGTGCGGTTCGTCTTCGACAACATGCCCGTACCGATCCCGAGCGGGGCATCGTGATGTCCCTCCCGGCTCCAAACGCCGCCTTCCTCGCGGCCCTGGACGATGCGATGGCGGCCGACGAGTCCACCTACGACCTCCTGTCCGTCTCGTTCGATGAGGACGAGGGAGAGGTGATTGAGGTGCGGCGAATTCCCCACAGGCCGGCTTGAAACTAACTTTTCCGCACCGATTTATGCTTGAGCGCATTAGCAGGATGTGAGAGAGCTTCAGTCGTCATGAGCAGAGCAACAAGGAATCCCCGTTCGCCAGATGTCGCTGCTAGCGAGCTGTACGGCAAGCCTGTGAGCAACGATCAGTTGGGTGACGGCAAGAACGCGGCAGCTGTGCTGCTCGGCCGGCGTGGCGGCTTAAAAGGTGGAAAGGCGCGAGCTGCAAACCTTAGCCCTGAACGCCGGACCGAGATCGCCCGAATTGCGGCTACCTCTCGATGGAAGAGGAGTGCCGAATGAGCGGCGACGCGGATCGTGTCAAGGACATGGCGAACAGGATTTCAGCTGACGATGACGCTGACGTTATCCTGATCAACGCTCCGTTCTTTTCTGCCATTGGAGCTGACCTGCCAGAACTAATTCGTGGCCGAAAGCAAATTAAGCCGAAAGTATACGTCATCCTAATTACCGAGGGTGGCTTGGCTGACGTCGCTTACCGGACCTGCCGCTCGATCCAAATGAAGTACGACGAGGTAGTGGTAGTTATTCCGGGCTGGTGCAAAAGCGCCGGCACGCTCTTCTGCGTAGGTGCTAATAGGCTGATTTTCGGAGAGCAGGGAGAGCTTGGTCCAATCGACGTCCAGCTGAGACGGCCCGATGAGATTGGGGAGCGGGATTCCGGCCTGGCCGTAGATTCCGCGTTCGACGCGCTATACAGAGCGTCGTTCAAGATGTTCGAAGGCTATATGCTCGGTCTAAAGAAGAAGTCTTATGGGGCTGTTACGTTTAAGACCGCTGCCGACATTGCAGCGCAAATCACAATCGGTCTTGTTCAGCCGATTTTGGCACAACTTGATCCAATTAAGGTGGGTTAAATTCATCGGTCTGTAAGGATCGCAGAAGATTATGCCAGTCGACTTGATTTGTACGGCAGGAACCTGCGCGCCGACATCGGTGTTGATCCTATCAATGTACTATTAAGGGGCTATCCGTCCCACGAGTTCGTGATTGACCTTATTGAGGCCGTTATGTTGTTCCGTAATGTTAGTTCTGCGGACGGCGACATGGCCGAACTAATCACGGCTCTTGGCAAAGAAGCGCTGACCCCACTCGACGAGGGAGAGGCCGATCTTCTGGAGTATCTCAATGACGATGGAAACGATGAAGCTGAAAAAGTCAAAGACTCAGGTCCCGGCGACTCACCGACGCCCGACAGTGGCGAGGGTAGCGGGCAACCAGCTGCCTCGGTTCGATCACTCGCGCGAGTACCAAGAACTCCTGAGGGAGTCCGTCGATCGAGCGTTCATCCGAGGCCCCCAGCCACGCGTGGAGACGGGCAATCAACTCCGCCGCAGGAAACTGGCTAACGCTGCTCCTGATTAACGCTAAGGCCCCGCCAAAGCGGGGCCTTTTCGTTTGTGCCGGCACTTCTAATGAAGAAACTAAGCTGAACGCCTAGTACGATTATGGCATGAAGCTCACTTTGGCTGTGCTGACTTCTGCGCCATCCCACTCCCTGCACCACCCCTTGCTCATCGCGCCGTGGTCCCGGAGCTGGCACCGGCCGCCGAGACCAGCGTAATCGCCGTGCTCAAGCGTGATCGCGCGCTCGCGGGACAGCCGGTTCGGGCCCGGATCCTGTTCGTCCCAGTGCTGGCAGGAGATGCAGCGGGGCTCGTCGCCCGTGCGGCCGCAGGAGACGCGCTCAAGGATCATCCGACCTCGCGACCCTGAGCGTCGAGCCACGTCTCCGGCTGATCGAACCCGCCGCCGCATGGCCCGCAGCGGGGCAGCCGCAGGCGCACGGCTGATGGCGGTGCGTACATCACGTCTCGGCGGCGCCGCATCTCGACACGGTCGCATGCCTCGCAGAGGATCAGGATGGAACCGCTCGGAGCCGGCTGAGGCGGTTGCTCAATCTTCGGGGCCAAGGCGGTCCGCGCCGCCATGATGACACTGGGATGCTCGCCAAGCTCGGCAGCGACGATGCAGAGGACGCCTTCGTTTCCAGCGGCGTAGTCCAGCACCCCGAGGAGGAAGGCGCTGGACTGGGCCGCGGCCCGGATCGTACTGGCTTCCAGCCCTGAGATCCTCAGGAAGCGGTGCAGGCGGGCTTCATCTGAGGCGATTGCCCCAAGCGCCCGCGCAGCCAGTGTCTCCGCCTCGTCGGCTGACATGCGGGCCGGAGGAATACGGCAAACGGGGGCAAGAGCTGCAGACATAGCCCGCCCCCTCACGCGTCGATTGGCTTACGGATATAGGTGATGCGCAGAATGGTTACGCCGCCACCTCCGCACCGTTCGCAGCACGGCTCGAGCTTGTTGACCGCGCCGCTCGCGTAGAAGTCGTCTTCCGTTGCGGGATCATGAGGCTCATCGAGCAGCTCGATCTCCGGATAGGTCTCCTTCGCGCACTCGGTACAGCGTAGATGCAGGCGAAAGCGCCTGGCCACCGTGACCGGCGCGAGCGCCGTGGCACGGTGCGATGAAGGCGGAAACATCAACGTCACGGGCGTTCTCCCTGGCTCGATGTTCCTATTTTGTTCTCCTTGAGCTATTGGAGTCAATTGGTCGCAGGTGCGGCTGAGTCGCCGCACGGTCCGAAAGAAATGTGCGGGACATGTCCCGTTTATGATTGACGCGGGACATTGACCGCGTCATAGTGACGTCGTTCCAACCGGACGACGCCGCACATGCCGACCACCTCACCTCATAGCGAATGGATTGCCGAAGCGCTCGGCACCCGTAATTGGGTTGTTGCGCCCAGCCTCACGCCGCGGCTTCGGGCCAAGGGCTACGAAGTCGCTATCTCGACAAAGCGGCTCGCCGAGATCAAGGCCGACTACGAGCGCGCCACCGGCGAAGAGGCTCGGCGGATAGCCGCCGATTACGAGAGGCGGTTCGACGCCTCTCTGGCCAGCATGCTTTCGGAGGCCTGAGCCATGCTCGCCTCCTTCCTTGGCGCTTCATCCGCCCTTCTCCTCGCCGCGATCTTCATCCCGGTTGAGATCGCCCGCCTCGTTCGGGAGGTGCGGTCATGACCAGCCTCCTCACCTCAGCCGGCCAGCCCGACGAAGCGGCCATCTCCCGCGAGGTCGAACGCGGCCTTGCCCGCGACGCCCATCTCCCGGCCGATTACCTCGCCCGCCGCCGCGAGATGGAAACCGAGATCGTTCGCCAGATGGCGCGCGAGGAAGCTGCTCGCTTCGGCAAGTCGCCTCGTGAGGTCGCATATCTCGACCTCGGGTCGAAGCTGACGGCTCTCGACTACGCTCGCCACCTTCCGGCCGACATGGTTCGTCGCGAGCGCGCCGCGCTGCATGCCGAGCGGGCCCGCATCGCAGCCGAGTTGGGCGCTGCGATCGCCGCGGCTCTTCCGGCCGAATTCCAGAGGGAGGCAGCTTGATGGCCGCGCATACGCCTGGACCTTGGGAGCGCGACCGCCGTGGCCAGCTTCGCGGATCCGACGGCAACTACGTCGTCGTATGGGATGCCGGTATCGCCTGGGGCGCGCGCTCCACGGTGACGGAAGCCAACGCCCGCCTGATCGCCGCCGCGCCCGAATTACTGGACGCACTCCTAACCCTCGTCGAACAGCGTGGGGCTCACTTCCATACTGCGACAGCTTGGGATCATGCGCGTGCCGCTATCGCCAAGACGGAGGGCCGGTCATGACGCGTCGCCGCCACACCGTCCACATCCGCGAGGATGTCGAGCCCGTTCTCCGCAGCCGCCTCGTCGCCTTTCTGAAAGGCTGGGGCGTCCGCGCCCAGATCGCAGACCGGCAGGGCCGGGCTCTCGGCCACGCTCTCGATCTGGCCGACCTGACCACGGAGGCGCTTGACCGCCTCGCGCAAGACGAGGTGCGCCGGTTCTGGGCGCGCCGACGGCAGGATCGCGAATTCAGGAGGGCGGCATGACCCCGGCCCGCCTCATCCAGCGCCGCATGGCCCGCCGCGCCAGCCGCGACATGCTCGCCTTCATCGTCGCCTACGGCGCGGTCTTCGCGACCGTAGCCGGCGCGCTCCCCGTCTCCGCCGCGTCCCGCGCCATCGAGTTCGAGGCACCGCCGCTCTCTCCCGAGGGCGGCCTTGCGCTGCTCACCATCCTGCTTGTCGGCACCATCATCGTGGCCCGCTGGCCCTTCGGCCAGTACCGGCCATGCCCGCACGATGAGCCGTATGGCGATGTCCCCGACGTCGGCCGCGGGGACGGCCGATGAATGCGGCCCAACGCGTCCAGGCCGAAGCGGCGGCGGTCAATCTCGTTCGCGATCAGCTCGCCGCCCTCGGACAGACCGAGCCCGAATATCTCAAGATCTCGATCGAGAGCGAGACGGGCTTCAAGGAGCTGTTCGAGGAACTCCTTGAGCAGGAGGCCGAGGCCGACAGCTTCATCGCAGCCATCAAGGCGAGGAAGGACGACCTCTCCGCCCGTCAGGAGCGGTACGCCAAGCGCAAGGAGACGCTGCGGCTCCTGATGGCCTCGGCCCTGGAAGGCGCCGGCCTGCCTAAGCAGGAGACCGCTCTCGGAACGGTTTCGATCTCGCGCGTGGCACCGAAGGTCATCGTGACCGACGAAGCCGAATTGCCGTCACGGTTCTGGAGGCCGGCCGATCCCATCCTCGACCGCAAGGCACTGACGGAAGCACTGCGGGCCCGTGCGGCCGCGCGCGCCGCCGCCGCGGCCATCACGGACGAAGACGAGCGCCGCGCCGCGCTGGAGGCTGCCGACGCCGCTCACCCCGAAGTTCCCGGCGCCAGCCTTTCGAACGGCGGCGCCTCCCTCACGATCAGGAGGAAGTGACCATGGGTGCTCTCGCCATTCTGCCGACCCGCTCCGTCGCGGCGTCACACCCGCTCGACGATGGCCGCATCCTCGGCCTGATCAAGCGCATGTACGCCCCGGCCGCCACGAACGACGAGTTCGAGGTCTTTATCGGGTTGTGCCGGTCGCTGAACCTCGATCCGAGGAAGCGGCAGATCTACCACATGGTCTACAGCCCAAACGACGAGCAGAAGCGCAAGGTCGTCATCGTGGTCGCGATCGACGGCTATCGCTCGATCGCGTTCCGGACCGGCGATTACCTGCCCGGTGCGAAACCGGCCGTGTTCGAGGTCGACGAGACGCTCGTCGCACCGACGAATCCGGAGGGGCTGGTCAAGGCGACCGTCACCGTCCGGAAGTTCTTCCACGGCCAGGTGCTCGACTTCGAGGCCGAGGCCTACTGGAAGGAATACGCCCCCGTCACGGAAGAGAACCCGGACGCGTTTCGCTGGGAGGAAACCGGCGAGACGTGGCCCGACACGGGCAGGCCGAAGAAGCGCAAGGTCAAGATCGATGGCCGCGATGCCGGAGCCGTGCTCGATCCGAAGAGCATGTGGGCGAAGATGCCCCGCGGGCAGCTCGCCAAGGTGGCCGAGGCGAAGGCCCTCCGCATGGGCTGGCCCGAGGAAATGGCCGGGGTCTACGTCGCGGAGGAGATGGACCGCGCGAGCGCGATGGACATCGCCGAGCAGGCAGCCGTGGCCGAGCGTACGGCTCAGATCGGCGGCCCCGGCATCTTCATCGACTGGCTCGACGGCAGCCCGGTCGAGAAGGTGCCCCTCGGCCAGATCAGCGACCGGATCATGGCCTTCGTCGCGGCGATCGAGAAGAGGCCCGATGCGGACGCCGAGGTCATCGCCGACTGGCGCAATCAGAACCGCGCGCCGCTGAAGGAGTTCTGGGCAAACCTGAAGGGCGAGGCGCTTCAGATCCGGAACGAGCTCGATGCGGCCCAGGCCAGGATCGCGGCCCGCGCGACGGCTGGTGCCGCATGATCGAGCCGCTTGCCTTCAACTGGGACGGCGAGGCCTTTGTGCCGGCGAATGGTCACTGGGCCCGCCGCGCCGACAAGGCTCTCGTCGTCGGCCTGACCTACAACCTCGTCGAGCACGAGGACCGGTCCAGCGCATCGCACCGGCATTACTTCGCCGCGGTGAAGCAGGGCTGGCAGAGCCTGCCGGAGCACCTGTCTGAGCGCTTTCCGACTCCGGAGCGGCTCCGAAAATACGCGCTGATTAAGGCCGGCTTCGCTGACAGCCAGACCTTCGTCGCCGGCTCCCGGGCTGAGGCTCTCCGGCTGGCTCAGTTCCTGAAGCCGGTCGACGAATTCTCTGTTGTGACCGTCGACGGCGCCGCCGTCACGCGCTGGACGGCCAAGAGCCAGTCGCAGCGGGCGATGGCCAAGGCCGACTTTCAGCGCAGCAAAGATGCGGTCCTCGAAATCATCGCCGGCATGATCGATGTCGCGCCTGCCGTGCTCGCCGACGAGGGGCGGAGGGCAGCATGAAGCCCGAACCCCGCCGCGTTGTCCCGATCAAGGTCCAGCTGGAGGTCGCGAAGCGCCAGCTTGCCGCGCTGATGCGCGAGAAGGGCTTTGAGGTCGAACGGCTCGAACTCGATCACGATCCCGCGCTCGGCTTGCGCCCGATCGATCCTGAGACGGGCGAGCATGTCCCGCACCAGCATGACGCCTCGTGCCTCGTGTGGCGACCGGACGCCGAGCATAAGGTCAAGACCACCGGCCGCCGCGGCGAGAGTGATCTCAGCCTGACCTTCAACGGCGACCAGAGCCGAATTGCGAAGACAGAGCGGGTCCAGGAACGCGAGGCCGAGTTCCGCCGGCAGCTGCTCGCCAGAGCCGAGGGCAAACCCGTCGCTCGGAAGGGCTCCATTCCGTCTCGCCCGAAACAGCCGGCCAAGCCGCAGAACCGGGCCTCGGGATTTCGGCCGCTCCGCTTCGCAGCCCTTTCCGGAGAACAGCCATGAACCTCATGATGCCGAACGGAGAGCTTGTCCCGATGGACTCGCCTCGAGCCGAGGGCGCCCATGCGGGGCAGAAGGGGGTGGCGCCGAGCGAGAACGAGGTTGCTCGCGCGATCTGGAACGATCGCTTTTCAGGCCTGGCCGACGCGGAGTGGGAGCGCGCCCTGAGGGTCGCGAGAGATTTCCCCGACGGTAAGGCCGCAGAGCAAACGCGGCAAATCCGGTCGCACGCCCGCGCTGTGATGGCCCTCTACGGTGACCGTGAGCCCGTCACCATCCTCTCCGCCCACCTCATCTCCTGGGAACACGGCCAGCGCGGCGTTGCGCTTGAACTGTCGGACGGACGGAGCTGTGCCCTTCCTGTCGAAGGTGCAGGCGGGGAGGTGGCCGGGGAGCCGAAGCTGGAAATGTCGAACGACCAGCGGAACGCATTGCGCTCTGCGCCTAACGGCATGAGCCTCGTCTTTCAACCTTTGCTTAATGACATAGACACTCTCCGCACCACCCTCGCCGAGCGCGACGCCCAACTCGCCGCCGAGAAGGCCCGCGCGGAGGAGGCCCTAGCCACCGTCGAGCAGTTGAGGGGGGAGCGGGATGCAGCGCTGCGCGGGAAGGCGATAGTCGACCACATCAACGAAGCTCGCCTCTCCGGGCCGGCCGTGGCGGTGAAAGACGATATTCTGGATGTCCTAAGGCACGTTGCAGGTAGCGGGAACGCTGTCGCTCGGTTCGACGCGCCTGAATGCAAGTCTCTTCTAGCCGCTCTCGTACCTTCTACGGCCGTAGCGGTGACGGAGCCGAGCGATGTCCAGGCTGTTTGCGACCCGAATGGCAGGCGGTGGCGCGTTGAAGGCCCCGATTGGACGATGCAGCCGGAAGGCATCGTGTCATCGGATCAAGCAAGAGAGATATGCCAAACGGCTGCCGCCGCCCTCGGTACCCTGGCCGCGCAGGAGAGCGGGTGGAGGCCCCGGACAAGTGTTGTTCCCGACTGGTTCCAGGAGTTGCCGCTTCAACAGCAGTCGGTCCTTATTCTAGCCCTACGCGGACCCGATGGTGTTGAGAAGCACCACGAGTGCAAGCATCTTGTTCGCCACTATCGGGCTACCGTGCTCTGCGCTGCAAAATATGGGAGGTGGCTTCAGGTCGGTGAAGCGGCCGACAGCTTCATGTCGATGGCATCTATGTCTAGTGAGGCGGCCTGGGACGAACAGGTCCTCAATCCATTCTTCGATGTAATTGATTGCCTGCCTCACCATTATGTTGCCCACCTATCTCACGGCGCAGAGATACTTGGGTATAAGCACCCTGATCTCCTGGTCAGGGGGCATTGGCTACGATGCTACCTCCGCTTCTGCGAGGATCGCCACCATCCACCTGAGACAGAAGAGCAGATGGACACCCGGCTTTCCGATTGGAACCGACGTCAATGGGACGCCCCTCCAACCGCAGAGCCGGCCCGATGAGCGCGGAGAACGAGCGTCTGGCGGTATTCGCCGCAGAAACGGCCACCTACTTTGAGCATCGTCCTATAGGCGGCGAGGATGCAGCATTTTGGTCGAACGTATCGAACGCGGAGAAGTGCCGGCATATCGCAGCCGCGCTCCGCTCGACCCCCGGCCCCGCCCCCACAGGGACGAGGGACGAGGTCGAGAGGGACAGAAACCGCTTGGCCGATTATGTCGAACGAAGGCTGGCCGCAAAGCCGCATGACGAATGCGTAGCCCTTAGCTTCTCGCGGTATGGAGCGCTGCTCATCGTTGAAGCCTTCCGCGCCCCGACAGCACCCCCATCGCCGGGGGAGGCGGCGGAACTGATCGAGCGGACAGCTGAGGACATTCTGCGAAAGCACACCGGACAAACCGGCGGTTGCCCTCGTATCGATTGGTACGGAGCCAAGTGGGACATCGCCGACGCCCTCGCCGCATCCGAGGCCCGCGAAGTGGAGACGATCCGTTCCAGTGACGCGGTATGCGACAGCTACGCGCAAGAGAACCAGCGTCTATTTGATCGCGCCGAGAAAGCCGAGGGCCGCGCGAGCCGAGGCGGTTCGGGAAGCGGTGGAGGTCGCCGCTGGTATCGCCCGATCTCAAGGCGACCTAGACAGGAAATTCATCAAAGATGGCGTGATCGGTAAGCCAGAGGGCCTGATCGCAATCGCTACGGCGCGAATGATCGAGTTGGCCATTCGCGCCGCCTTCCTCGCCAAGCAGGGAGGCTGAGATGGGCGTGAAGCTGACGGACGCGAAGAGGCGCGAGCTTTGCGAGATGAGCGAGCGGGACTACCGCAGCTATTACGATGCGAATTACCCGCCGATCAAGCGGCTGTCGGATCTTGGCTTCGTGGATCGCGAGGACGGCAAATACGGCTCGACAACTTACGCCATCACCCCCGCCGGCCGCCAGGCTCTCGCCACACAGGAGAAATCGGATGCCCGGTGATTGGACGGAGATCGCGGTCAGATGCGAGGCGGCGACAGGGCCGAGCTGTGACCTGGACATCGCCATTATTGAGGCGGTCATTCCAAAGATCAAAGGGGCATTCCAGGCGCGGAATAAGGACGGCACATTCGTTATCGATCCGCCACCCTACACCGCCTCCTGCGACGCCATCCTGGCCCTCATAACGGACACGCTGCCGGAGGCGGATATTCGCCGCGTAGTAGGCGATGCGCTTCAGGTGATTTGGAGGTGGCTCACGAAGGGCGCTGCCTTCACAGCAGCGTTCCCTCTCGCGCTATGTTTCGTGCTGTGTGAACGCATGGCCGCCCGCGCGTCGGAACCCGCCCGCCCCAGCCAGGAGGATGGACATCATGGGTGAGGAGCTGATCGAGCGCATTCTGAAATCTGTGGCGGAGGTGAAGCCTGTTCTCGATCCGCTGAACGGCGCCACGGTGCTGTTTGCTGCAGAGGACATGCTGGTCGCGGCGAGCGACTTGAAGCGCACCCGCGATCTTTACCCCACTTTCGCGGACCCGCCGCTGACCGTCCAGCTATCGACGGCGATACCGCCGGGAAGAATTGTCGGGATGCGCCGTGGCGAGATCGTCCTGATGATTGGTCCGGAGCCTAAGATCGCCCCTCCCGCCCGACCCGACAGCCGGGATGGGGCCAGGGGATGAGCGCGAGGGTCGACTTGGTCGCCGGATCTCTGGAGCGCCGCCTCGAAGCCGCCATGACCGTCGTGGCGTACGTCGTCGTGCGGGACGGCCCGGCCTACATGCCGTTGTTCTACAGGCTTGAAACCGAGTTGCAGGCGCTCCGTCGCAAGTCGGACCCGATCTCGCGCGTGAACAGCCACCTTGCCGCCTACACCGTCGAGTCGAGCTTGAAGGCGATCCGGTGAAGCCACTCCGCCTTCTGTTTGAGGGACGGCCCGGAGCCGTATTTCGGGCGATGAAACTTGTGCCCCATCAAGGCGGCGACAAGCTTTTCCGGCGCCTCGACCGCGGTGAGGCGGTCTTCGAAGGTGTGCCGAAGGGAGTAGAGGGTGTGCTCCCGGGTCGGCCGGAGCGAGCGGTCGGTCAGGTACTTGTTGACGGTCGCGGACAGGGTGGCCGCGTTGTCATGGTAGCGCGGAAAGCCGTCGGGATGTCGAGCCGCGGCCGCGAGCGCAACACCCACCAGCGGCACGTCGCGCTCGGATTGCGGCGTCTTCATGCGGCGCCCGTCCGGCATGACGCGGGCATGCGGTATCTCGGCATTGAGCACGATCGTTCCCCTGCCGAGATTGGCGGCTTCCGAGAGCCGCAGGCCGGTCTCGGCGATGATGAGCAGGATGTCTCGAGCTTCGTCGTTCAACCCGTCCAGCGCGCCTGCCGCAAGGATCCTGTCCCGCACGAATGCGGCGGTGAAGGCCTGCCGGGACCGTTCCGTCTCGCCCTCGATGCGGAGGTCGCCGAACAACGGCGCGAGGCCGATCCTATGCCGCTTGTCCACGATCCGCAGCATGCGGTTGATGTGCCCGATGTCCTTGTTCGCCGTCCCGATCTCAACTCCATCCGACAGAATGCGGTCCTGCCACCACGTCTGGAAATCGAGCGCGTCGCCCCGGGTGATCCTGTGAAGGGGCTTGTCGGACACGACCGTGATCAGATTGGCGAGCGCTCGCTTCTTCGGGTTGCGCCACTTTCGGCGCTGGTCTTCGGACAGGTCGGCGATCGAGGCCCGGCTCGCCGCTTCATATTCGTCGAACAGGCCGGACAACATGATCTCGGGCGGGCTCTCGCCTCCCAGGACGGCCGCGACGGCGGTATGGTCGTCCACGGCCCGGCGCTGGACCAACCGCTCGATCCGGTCGAGGATTTCGACGACCGGCCTCTCGGCCAGCTCGACCGCGGTCGCGTAATCGAATCCGAAGGCGCGAGCCCGGCGCCGGGCCGCATCGTAGCGCCGTTTCGCCTCCGCCGCCTGCCCTTCTACCAGGCCGCGCCAATAAGCCTCGGTTTCGGTGTTGATCCGGTCCGCGATGCGGCGGGCCTTGATCCCGCGCGGATCGTCGGCGACCCGGAGCTTCGTGGTCTGGCGAACGAAGGCCCGCTTGTCGAGTTCGGCGAAGGCCAGCGGGACGCGCCGATTGTACGTCCAGACGCCGCCACGGTTCGTCAGGAAGTCAGCCACGCATGCCGCCGTGATACCCGATTTGATGTCCGCTTTGTTGCCCGATCGTGGACATCGGCGTCAAGGCCTGATAGATTTTCCCTTAGATATCAAAGCGTGTCGGCATGACCGTCGAATCCCCCTCCCTCCGCCACGACCTTCCGCCTCTCGCCACGCCCGTCGTGGTGAGGAAGACGTATAGAGCCTTGTCTTTGGGCGTCCTCATGAACGTCGATCAGGATCCCCGTCTCTCGCGGCTGTCCCGTCGTCAGGGTTGGGTCACGAGTGCGTCATGTGGGCGGCGCACCGAGCCAGCCTGATCGGGCTATGTTGGCGACACCGTATGGCCTCCGTGACCTGTCGATCCGATGAGCGCCTCGAGGCTAGGGGTATCGGACGCATGGACATGGCCACGGCTGACCAAGCGACAGGGACGACCGGCGCATTCGAGAGGGCGTTTGTCGGCGCCGACGCGGGGATCCTGCGCGTGCTTCTCGTGGACGGCCGCGAGGTTCGCCTGATGGTTACATCCGCGTTCCTGGCCTGGGAGGGTCTCGAGATCCTCGTCGCGACGACCGCGTCATCGGTGCTTGGCGCGTCGGGGCTTTGGCCCGCGCTGGTCGACCCGCCGCAGCTCGAAAACGCGCTCCTCAATCTGTGCATCAGGGCACACGCCAGCCCTGGACACCGACGGCCGGAAGAAGCCGGCCGACACCGGTTTCGACGAGATCGACGGCCGCGCACCACCATCCTGGTCGAACCTTGAACCCGTGATGCGCGATGGCCGCGGATACGAGCGTCTGCACGCGGGATTCGGCTTCCGGGTCGATCACGCGCGTTGAGAGTTCGTTCGGGGGTCTTGGCGGGGCGTAAGCCACCACATCCTGCCAGGGGCGACCCCACACGGTCTGGCCGAAGCGGTCGTTCGATTCGGCGTGTCGCTCGTCGATCCGCCTCATCATCACGGGATCGTCCCCGCGAAACGTTTCCGGATCCCAGCCCCGCGCCTCCGCGAAGCGGTCCAGGAAACGGCCGATCTCGCGGGGAGGAACGCGGGCCTGCTCCCGGACGCGCATGCGACGCAAGCGTCGGCTCGCCTCCACGGCAAGCGGTCCGGAGCTTCGATTCTTGACCGTGGCACGCTCGCTCGCGCCGATGAGGTTCCCGATCTGGTCTCCCAGGCCGATCCCGTCGAAGATGCGGTCGAGGAGAGGCGCATCTGAGCGCCTGTCCCGCATAGGTATCGCGACGACGCGCCCCCCGCTCGCTTCGACCCATGGTTCGATGAGGTAATCGTAATCGAACCGCTGCGAGGTCCACACGGCTCGTGCGAACTCGCCGAAGCGCCGCTTCTCCCGGATCAGCTGAGCGCGATGCGTGTAGTAGGAATTGAGATGTTCGGATTGCGGCTTGACGACGACGAGCACCTCCATGCGGAAGCCATGCCGGGCGAGCTCGGACCGGAGCAGGTCCGGAACCCGGAAGCGGCGCTGCTGCAGCGAGAAATCCTCGTATGACAGGAGGACGGTGTCGGCCCGGGTTTCAGCGAGCCGGCGCGACAGGACGTCGAGACATTCCGTCCGCTCCCGCCTCGGCCGCCGCCCGTCGAGAGTCTCACCGAAGGGCTGATGATTGACGTGGGACCACTCGGACCCCTCGGGAGCGATCACCGGGTAGCAGACCCCGGACTCGGCGAGCTTCGGCCGCAGGTCGGCGAGAAGCTCCTGAAGCGTAGTCGAGCCTGTCCGAGGCAGGCCGATGTGAACGATGGCGCGCCGCATGGATCCGTTCGCCGCTTCGTGCCGCGAGCTGGAGATGCCCGCCTGCCGCGGGACGGCTGCGGTCATCGTGCAGCCCGCAGCTGCCTTCGATGTCGTGTTCGCGACCGTCGAGGCTGGTCGATGCGTCAGCGGGCCGGGTAGCGGCTCCCGGGGACTCGCCGAGGCGATCCCGCCGTCTCCTGCCCTTCATAGGAGCGAGGAATGTCCGCGGAGCGGGGCGGTCCGCCCTGCTGGATGCCGGTCGAGCCCTGCTCCGGATAGCTGCTCATGAAGGCCCCACCTGCGGGCTCGCGGTCTCCCCCGCTTCCGCCTTCGCGGGCGAGGGCTGGCGAGGTCAAAGCAGCCGACATCAGGGCGGCAGCGGCGACGGTGAAAGGAGCAATGCGCATCGGATGTTGTCCTGTGGTGGGCCTGCCCCACATTTGGGGAGACATGCATCTCCGTCAAAGGGGTTGCGTTGAGCTCCCGGGGGCCTCGCGGTCAGGAGTTCCTTCAGCCTGGATGACGAGTTTCCGAAAGGCCGTCCTCGAGAAGCGGTCCGGTTGATGCCTCGAGCGAGGCTGTGCACCTCAGGCGGGGGCGCACGCGCCTCTGCCACAACGACGACGGACTGGCGGAATGCCGATGACTGGACCACGACGATGAATGTGATCGATCACGCCACGCAGGGCCTGGAAGTCTGGCGGGAGGGGGTGGCCACCCACATGCGAACCTCCGCTCTCACTCAGACGCACCAGCTCTGCATCTTCGAACAATTCTGCGACCCCGGGCTCGGGGCTCCCATCCATATCCACGCCGTGGAAGAGGTGCTCGAGGTAATCGAAGGGCGGGCGGAGCTCGTCCTCGGAGACGAGAGCGGTATTGTCACGGCCAATCAGTCGGTCGTCATTCCCGCCGGGATGCGCCACGGCTTCACGAATGTCGGTGACGGGATCCTGAAGGTCAGGGCGACCCTTGCGGCGGCGATCTTCGAGGCCAGCTACGATGACCGGCGAGAGCTGTCTCGCCGGTATAGCCCGCCGTGACGCTGCGATGACGAGCTGTCGTCCCGGACGACGATACTGAACCCGACGCTGTAGGCTGGGCAGCCCTAGCCGCTTGTTGCGCCCGGCCAGGCTCAACGTAGGCTCCCGTCCCGCTTAGGCCACGGGCCAGGTCGCATCGCAATAGGCCGAATCCCAGAACATCCACTCGAGCTGGACGGCGCGGGTGAAGCTCGCATGCATCGCGGCCCGCTCGCTTGCGCCCGCTTCGGCCGCGACCTCGTCCGTGACCTCTATCATGAGGTCCACCGCACGCGAAAACTCCTCGCCGGAATAGGTGTCGATCCAGGCCTGGTACGGGTTGCCGGCGCTGGCGCGTCCGTAGATGTCGCGTCCGACCTCGCGGTAGATCCAGAAGCAGGGCAGCATCGCGGCCAGGTGCACGGCGAGCGGCTCGCGAAATCCGCTCGCGAGCAGGAAGCAGATGTAGTGATGCGCGGCCGGCGTCGGCGGAGTCGCGGCCACGTCGGCGGCCGAGACGCCGAAGCGGCGGAAGAAGTCGGTGTGCAGCGTCCGCTCCACCTCGATCGCTGTGGCGGCCGCCGACGCGAATTGCACCACGTGGCCGGGCCGATCCGACTTTGCTGCCGCAAGCGCCAGCGCCTGGGCGAAGCCGACGAGGTAATGGGCATCCTGGATCATGTAGTGGCGGAAGGCCGGCATCGACAGGGTGCCGTCCGCAAGCTCCCGGTTGAAGGGCAGCGTGCGGGCGGCCTCGTAGATCGGCTCGTTGCGGTTCCAGGCGTCGGTCGAGAACAATGGGGTACTCCGATGGTCGATGGTCCGCCCGCCGCATCCCGACCATCGCTCGTCCGAAAGATGGTCGAAGCCGTCCGTCGATGCTCCTCCGGGCAGGCCGATCTTCACCCTCGCGCCTGTGGAGCGGCGGCCGGCTCGGGCCTGTTCTGGCCGGGATCACTGGGCTCGGATGGCGGAGGAGATCAGTCGAGGGGACCCGCCGGGCCGGCCTCGGCATCCAGCATCTGGCCTTCGAGGATCAGCCCTCCGAGAGGCCGCATGGCCTGCATCGAGAGATCGTAATTCGAAAAGGCCCTCGCGGAAAGTTCCCGGATCGGCCTGCAGCCCGAGTGGTTGAGGTCGAGCTGCGTGGGCGCGCACGCATCCAGCGAGAAGCCGGCGCGCTCGAGTTCCTGACGGGCCACGAAGTCGCGATTGTTGTCGTCGAAGCTTTGGCCCGGCATCAACGGACCCTGCCGGGGACCGACAGTGGCCGAGAGGCCCGACGCCACGCCGCCCTCCAGGCTTCCGAAGAGCGCGGTGTTGATGGACCCGTTCAACGAGCCGTCGAGCGACTGCGGCCAGGCAGGCCCGCTGCTGATCAGGATGAGGAGGACGGTGGCGAGACTGCGCATGGGAGCACCCGGTGTGGCGCCACCATACCGCTATCCGCCTCCTCCGGGTAGCCGGACAATGCCAGCATGCTGCTGACCACGGGGCCTGGGAGATCCAGCAGCGGCTCGCCCGCCCGGATTCGACTGCCTTCCCGAAGGTCGGGACGCAGCCCGTATCCGGCGGGGGCCAGCACGATGATGGTGGAGCCGTGCTGGAACCATCCCATCTCCTGCCCTTTGCGCAGAGCCGCCTGGCACGGGATCCGGCGGGGGCCTCCCCGACGCAGGTCGAGGTCGATGTCGAGAAAGCGCAACCGGATGCTGGCGACCAGGATCGCCGCGACGGGCACGAGCGTGACGACGTCGCCGGTGGCGTCGAGGCGCATGCGGATCGCGGCCCGCTCGTTCTTGCAGAAGAGAGCCTCGATCCGCTTCAGCGCGATCGGGTTCACGTTCCAGGTGTCTCCCGAGATGTAGGTCACCTCCTCCACCCTCCCATCGTGGGGGGCGTGGAAACGGTGATACATCCCGGCCGTGAGACGGAGCGTGACGAAGGTGCCGTCGCGGTAGAGTTCGGCCGCGTCCGGGTCGGTGAGCAGGTCCTCCAGACGGTAGGGAAATCCTTTCACCTGGAAGACCTCGGTCCCGGCGACCCTGCCCGAGGCGCCGACGATCCCGTCGCAGGGGCTAACGAGGATCGCGGGATCGGGATCGACCGGCCGCGCTCCGTCCCGCAGCGCGCGGATGAAGCAGGCATGCAGGCTCGGGAACCGGGTCTCCTTCGCGTCGCGGAGATCGAGATCCGAGAACAAGCGCCAGCACCAGATCGAGAGGTCCCGGACGAGCGGCTGCTCGATCCGGCTGAACCAGCCCATGAAGCGCGTCGCGAGGCGGCGCGGGATGCGGTTTGTCAGCAGGAAATTCAGGTCCTCCTGCTGGGAAATTCGGGCGAGCGTGGAGCGAAGCGTCATCAACCCGTGAAATCCCGCACGTAATTCCGTCGTCCATGGACCCGAATCTCTCGACTCTGACCCTCGCCGCCCTTGGCTCCACCGCGCTCGCCGGCATGGCTTGGCGGATCAAGGCCCGGCTGGACCTCTCGCGCGCGAAGCACCGCTCGCTCGCCGGCCACGCCCGCATGGCCCGCCGGGTCGCTGCGCAGGTCCCGTTCTACGAATTCGACGAAACGCAGTTCTTTCGCTCGGACGGAGCCCCGGACGACGTAGTCCAGCGCCGCCGCACCAGCTTCGACCAACTGGGTCGGCTCTATCGCGAGCGTTTCGCCGAGACGCGGCGGCTCACGGACGAGATGCGGGGCTCGGTCTCCGACCTGCAATTCACCGGCCGCTACCGGGTGCCCTACCCGTATGGGCGCGTGGTGAGGGATCACCTCGGGGCCGGATCGTTCCTGCGGGCCTCCGAGGGCGTGACCGTGACCGATCTCGACGGCAACAGCCTCTACGACCTGACCGGGTCCTACGGCGTGAACCTGTTCGGCACGGATTTCTACAAGGAGTGCATCGCGGAGGGCGAGGCGCAGGTTCGAGATCTCGGCCCCGTGCTCGGCGCCTATCATCCGGTCGTCGCGGAGAATGTTCGCCGCCTGCGAGAGGTCTCCGGCCTCGAGGAGGTGTCCTTCCACATGTCCGGCACCGAAGCCGTGATGCAAGCGGTGCGGCTCGCGCGCTACCACACCGGACGCAACCGGCTCGTGCGGTTTTGCGGCGCCTATCACGGCTGGTGGGGCGACGTGCAGCCCGGCATCGGCAACCCGATCGCGGCCCGGGACACCTTCACGCTCGCCGACCTCTCGGACCGGACCCTGAAGCTCCTCGGAAGCCGGCGCGACATCGCCTGCGTCCTGGTCAACCCGCTGCAGGCACTGCATCCGAACGGTTCGGCCCCATCGGATTCCTCCCTGGTGGATGCGAGCCGCAAAGCCGGCTTCGACCGCGAGGCCTATGGCGAATGGCTGCGGCGGCTTCGCGAGGTCTGCACCGAGCGCGGCATCGTCCTGATCTTCGACGAGGTCTTCGTGGGATTCCGGCTCGCTCCCGGAGGAGCCCAGGAATATTTCGGGATCCAGGCCGACATGGTCACCTACGGCAAGACGCTCGGCGGCGGCCTGCCGGTCGGCGTGTTGTGCGGCCGCGCCGCGCTGATGAAGCGCTTCCGGGAGGACCGGCCGGCTGACATCTGCTTCGCGCGCGGCACCTTCAACGCCCATCCCTATGTGATGGGCGCGATGCAGGCCTTCTTCCGGCGCCTCGATACGCCCGAGATCCGGGCCCTCTATGACGGCGTCGACGCGAGATGGGACGGCCGCGCCCGAGACCTGAACCGGCGGCTCGAAGCGGAGGCTTTGCCGGTGCGGGTGGCCCATCTCTCGTCCATCTGGACGGTCACCTACACGCAGCCGTGCCGCTACAACTGGATGCTGCAATACTATCTGCGGGCCGAGGGCCTGGCCCTGTCCTGGGTCGGAACCGGCAGGCTCATCTTCAGCCTCAATTACGGCGACGCCGATTTCGAGGCCGTGGCGCAGCGCTTCGTGGCCGCCGCGAGGGCGATGAACGAGGGCGGCTGGTGGGCTCATAAGGGCATGACCAACAAGGCGATCAGGCGGCAGATCCTGCGGGAGATGATCACGGCCCGGTGGCGCGGCCGCGGAACGGTCAGGCCCGCTTCGGCCCTGCCCGTTCCGGCTCCGGCGGAGTGAGAAGCCCGGGCGCGTCTCGCGCCCGGGCCGGATGTCACCGGGCGCCGCGGGCAGCTTCCGCCTCGACCTCGTGGACGAGGTCGGTGTCGATCAGCTCTCCGTGCAGCAGGTGAGCCGGCGCCTTGTGGTAGAGCTTGATGTCGTGGAACGGGTCCGTGAGGATCTTCGCGGCCCAGACGAGCCCGGTCTCCACGTCGCGGATGAAGAAGAGCTGGATCGTCCGGAACAGGAATCCGCCAACGCCGACCGCGAACCAGAGCCAACCGACATGCCGGACGAGTTCGCCCGTGGTCGCATGGGGCGTGATGAGCCCGAACAGGGTCGGATCGGCGATGAAGACGAGCGGCGACAGCGCCCAGATCGCCAGCAGCACGATCTTGCGCTGCAGGTTGTAGCCGACCTTGATCTCTTCCTTATGCTCGTGGGTCGCATGGTTGACGTGGTCGTAGCCCTTCGGTTCGAAGAAGAGGTGGCCCGCCTGGCGGCTCGTCATCGCAACGAGCCAGGCGATCAGGGCGGCCAGCGCCGGATCCTTGAAGACCACTACATAGGCCACGACGAAGCTGAGGGCGCTGACGAGATGCAGGGCCTGGTTGATCCGGCTGTGGTGGTAGTAGCGGTGGTCGTCCCACCGCTGAACGCGCAATGCTTCGAGAAAGCCGCTCATCCGTCTCTCCTCATGGTCGATTGTTGATGGTGATGGTGATCTGCGCGGCCGTCATGCGATCGCGGGTGACGAGGCATCTTTGGGGCTGGCCGCGTTGGCTGGGGCGACGGATTTCGTCAGCCTGATAAGCGAGAAATGCCCGAGCGGGGGCAGCGGGCGCCGCTCCACGACCTGAACGTTGCCGGCGCCCTCGGCCCAGCGCAGATAGCGATCCCACGAGAACTCGGTCCGCCAGCCGAGCCGATTGGCGACGGGCGACAGAAGCTTCTCCACGAATCCCCGGAAGCCCGCCTCGGCTCCGATCCGGCTTGTCAGGATGATCTCGCCGCCCGGTCGCACGACCCTCAGGAACTCGTCGAGCGCCGCTTCGGGATTCGGCACGGCCGTGACGACATATTGGGCCACGACGACGTCGAAGGCGTCGTCCGCGAATTTCAGGCTCTCGGCATCCATCACGGCGAGCCCCTCGACATTGCGAAGCGCAAGCTCGTCGACCCGCTGCCGAGCCTTCGCCAGCATGGGCTCCGAGATGTCGATCCCGAACAAGCTGAGACCGCGTGAATATTGCGGCAGGGAGATTCCCGTTCCCACCCCGACCTCCAGCACGCGACCGCCGATCCGCTCGGCAGCCTCCACGGCGGCCGACCGTCCCCGCGCGAAAACCTTTCCGAAGACGAGGTCGTAGACCGGAGCCCAACGGCCATAGGCACGAGCTACCTTCTCCGTGCGGAGATCGGCGCCGGCCGCGTCGGACGTGATGGTGCTGATGGACATGGGCGCGTTTCTCCGGCCTTGGTGTTCAGGCCGCCAGCGACAGGCGGTCCCGGCCGGACTCGCCGATGAGCGCGTGTCCGACATTCCGGACGAACTGGCGGGCGCTCGTGTCCCAGGACCGTCCGAGCGCGAAGGTGCGGCAGGCCTGCCGCGAGACATTGAGCGCGCCGAGACAGGCTGTCCGAAGGTCCTCGTCCAGGACGCCGACATCGTGGCCGCCGATGACGTCGCGCGGCCCCGTGACCGGAAAGGCCGCGACCGGAACGCCACAGGAGAGCGCCTCGAGCTGAACGACGCCGTAGGTGTCGGTCAGGCTCGGGAAGACGAACACGTCCGCGGCCGCCACATGCGCGGCAAGGTCGCGGCCATGCCGGACGCCGAGAAAATGCACGCCGGGAAAGCGGTGCCTGAGTTCGGCCTCCTGCGGGCCCTCGCCGATCACGACCTTGGAGCCGGGCAGGTCGAGGGCCAGGAAGGCTTCCAGGTTCTTCTCGACCGCGATCCGGCCCACATTCATGAAGATGGGGCGCGGGAGATCGAGTTCGGCGGCGAGGTCAGGGTCGAACAGGTCCGTGTCCACGCCGCGCGTCCACAGGCTCAGCCGCCGGAAGCCTCTCCCGCGCAGCTCCTGGACGAGCGAACTCGTCGAGGCCATCGTGACCCGGGCGGCGGCGTGGAAACGGCGGAGGAAGAGGTAGCTCCAGCTCTCCGGAAGGAGGAAGCGGGCCGCGATGTATTCCGGGAATTTCGTCGTGTAGCTCGTCGTGAACGGGAGGTTCCGACGCAGGCAATACGCTCGCACGCTATGCCCGATCGGGCCTTCGGTCGCGATGTGGATGGCGTGCGGTCTCGCCGCCTCGATACGCCGGGCGATGTCGCGCCCGTTCGGGATCGCGAGGCGAAGGCCCGGATAGGTGGGAACCGGGAAGCTCGGAAAGCCTTCCGGCGACAGGAAAGAGATCTCCGCGCCGATCTTCCGGGCGCTTCGCTCCAGCGATGTCAGTGTCCGAACCACCCCATTGACTTGCGGGTGCCAAGCATCGGTCGCGACAAGCACGCGAAGGGTCAACAGGCTTCTCCGGCGGGAGGGGTCAGCAGAGCCTGATCGCGAGACGAGGCGAGATGACAGGGACACAACGTCTACAAAACAATATGCCAGCCCTAGGCGCCGACTTTTACAAATAGATGACGGATTTCTGACTGTTCAATGCTCCTTCAGCCATGTGGCTGCGGGAGCCCAGGCAGGTGTTGCGTGGCCGACCCAACCACGCCCCGCTCACGCGGCCGCGGCCAACTCGATCGAGGCCGGCACCGGGACCGCGCCGGCTGTGGACCATTGAATCAGCTCGAATTGGCCGTCATAGGTCTCGGCGAGCGCGGTGCAGCTTTCGACCCAGTCTCCGCAATTCATGTAGCGAGTGCCGAAACGGTCGTGCAGCGCGGCATGGTGGATGTGCCCGCAGATGATGCCGTCGACACCGTGCCGCTTGGCCTCGGTCACGAGCGCGTTCTCGTAATCCCCGATGAAGTTCACGGCCGTCTTCACCTTCAGCTTCGCCCATTGCGACAGCGACCAATAGGTCAGGCCGAGATGGCGGCGAACGAGGTTGACGTAGGTGTTGATCGCGAGAGCGGCGTCGTAGGCCCAGTCGCCGCAGAGCGCGAGCCATTTGGCGTGGCGGACCACCATGTCGAACGCATCGCCGTGCACCACGAGGTACTTCCGGCCATCGACCCCGACATGGATCGCGCTCTCGACGACCTCGACGCCACCGAAGTGAACCCCGAGATAGCCCTTCAGGAATTCGTCGTGGTTGCCCGGCACATAGATCAGGCGGACATGCTTGCGCACCTTGCGGAGAAGTTTCTGGACGACGTCGTTATGCTCCTGCGGCCAGAACCAGCCCTGTTTCAGGCGCCAAGCGTCGACGATGTCTCCGACGAGATAGATGGTGTCGGCATCGTTCCGGCGCAGGAAGTCCAGCAGAAGGCCGCTCTGGCAACCCTTGGTTCCGAGATGGACGTCCGAGATGAAGATCGCCCGGTAGCGGCGACAATCTTGAGACACGTCTCGCCTCCGATTCGCTTCGATGCTCCCCTTGGAGCGCGAACGCGTTGCGTGCGTGTGACGGTCGCCGTCGCCCAGCTGCGTCACGACCCCGCTGCCTCGGCCGTCACGGTCCTCGGCGCTCCCGACGCGATGTGCATCGGATTACCCCGCCAGACGACGTTGCGGGTCAGGAAGGCGGCCGCCCAGACGGGCGGGATGAGGAGATCGCGGACGATGAGGGCCGGCAGAGTGCCGAGACGGAGATGCCAGCCTGCGCGCGAGGCGAGCCACGCTTCGCCGGCATAGGTCAGGGCCAAGAGGCCGGCCGCGGAGAGCCATACGGCAGGAGACGCGCCCAAGGCCCAGACCAGGGCCATGGCGGGCACGAGAGGGCTCGACAGGATCTCGGGGGCGAAGAACAGGGGAAAGGTGACGCGCCGCAGCCGCGCCCAGCGCAGCTGCCTCGCCCAGATCTCGGACGGCCGTCGAATGCCGAGCGGCTGTTCGAAAGGTGCGTCGACGAGATGGACGTTCAGGCCGGCACGGCGAACCAGTTTCGTCGCGGCTGCGTCCTCGGCCATCTCGGCATCGAGCGCCCGGATGCCGCCCCGCTCGTCGAGGAAGGGCCGGTACCAGAGCATGCTCTTGCCCTGGGCGAAGCCGAGACCCAGCGCCTCGCCCGCATATTGCCAGCGCGCCTGAAGCGTATTGAGGAATGCGCATTCCACCAAGGCCCAGAAATTATCCGGCCGCGCTCCGATCGGGGTCGAACAGACGAGGCCGGTATCCGGCCGCCAGGCGCTCAACATCCTGTGGATGAAGTCCGCCGGCATGAGAACATTGGAATCGGCCAGGATCACCCAATCGGTCCGGGCAGCCTCCCAGCCCTTCACGCAGTTGTTGAGCTTGGGATTGGCGCTCACCCGGTCGTCGCCGACGAGGAGGCGTGCCCGGCTATCGGGATGCTCCTCCATCAGCCGCGACACGACCGGGATCACCGGGTCCGAGCTCGAGGCGACGCAGAAGATCAGCTCGTAATCGGGGTGCCGTACCTGAAAGCTGGACCGGAGCGTGATCTCGCTGAACGGCTCGAGCCCACAGAGCGGCCTGACCACCGTGACGGGGTGTTCGCCCGTGATGAAGACCGGGCGCCGCCGGCACAGCCGAAGGGCGGCCAGCAGGATGGCCAGCATCGTCGCCCCGAACGCCGCCACGGAGAGGGCGGCCACGATGGTATTCGGGGTCAGATCTGGCATCGCGCTCATTCGCCTTGGGGCTGGTCCGCCCGCTCTCCTCGTCGGCAACGGAGATGTCAGCCGGATGACAGTCGACATTGGAGGGCGTCGACCAGTCATCAATCCGGGGCCCGCAAGCGGTCGCCGACGCCGGTCTCCGTCAAATGTATTCGAGCCGGGCCGGGATTTGTCGAAGATGCGCTCGATCTCGTCCGCCGCGATCCCGAGGACGAGCGCCGGCCGGCGCCGGACGATCGCGCCGAGGTCCATCTTGTCGAGATGGCGGCCTCCGGCGTGATGTGCGGGTCGAGCCCGGCCCCGAGGTGGTCACGAGATCGGTCGGGACGACCTGCGACACAAATATCCGGCCGATCGGGTTGATCACCGCCCGCATCCGTTTATATCAGCGCTCGTGTCCTTCGGGGCGCAGACGTCACCTTAAACATCAGTCTCGAGCCTGCGGGCGACAGTGCGATTATGGGGGCGGGGGAGAGGGCCGGCCATGCGAATGGTCATCAGCTCGAGCCCACTTGAAACGACCTGGGTATCGGCTATATACCCTTCGTGGCGCTGCGGCCCTTGGTTCGCGCGCCAGACCTCCGAACGGCGCTTATCGTCGCCTGGCTCACTTGCCGGGATGGCGTTGCGTCTTCGGAACGACTTTTGCTCTTTGACAAGTGAATATGGAAAGAGAAGCGTGGACGGCGGGGTCCTTGCGGA